>JBHELA010000029.1:0-20962 GCA_041859005.1 Ignavibacteria bacterium | reverse complement strand
GTCGGAACACGCCAGTCAGTGTAACCACCGACATTACATTGCGAGGCAAGAATAAACGCACTATCCCAGGATACTTTCACTCCACGTACCTGTATCCATGTGAGACCGGTGTTCAAATCAGAGATCGTCCCATTCCCGTTGTTCTGATAAGAAGGCGTAATACCCTGATTTTGTCCGTAAAATGGAGCAGAGGGACTTACCGGACATGTGATAACGCTTGAATTATTATAACAAACTGTTACACCAGTTCCGATTACCTTATAATTCAGAGTTGTGTACTGATTATTTGCAAGTAATAAGCCTGCAGCAGTTACTATTGTAATTATCAATAATTGACTTTTAATCTTCATGTTGAACCCTTTTTCGATTTGATTTCTCAATTCACTTAATAAAATAATAGACGTCAAATACTCTAAAAAACTTATATGTCTTGAAAAAGAGCCCTTTGTAAGCATTAGCTACTTATTTTTGCTTCTTTTGTCCGATTTCCAAGTCTTATAACTTCCTTGGGAACAAAACTATTTCACGCAGGTATAAAATGCAACAAGAATTAAACCTAAATTGCATTACTGTTTGTCTAAAAATAGCAGTAAAGCAACAGTAAAGGAGACAACAATGAGAAAGAAATTAATACTACTCGGAATTTTGATTTCTGCCGTTTTCATCGCCGGATGCGAACAGCCCATCTATTATAACTCATCATACAACGTCTCTGTTTACAATAACAACAACGACCTGTACATGACCGAATTATATTTCCGTACATACGATTACGGAAACAACGGATGGAGCAGAAATCAGGTTTACTATGACCTCGAACCGTTCCAATCATTCAATATGCTTCTGGACGAGGGCACTTACGATTTCGAGATAGTTCTTGAAGACGACGAATATATTTACACAATTCACGAAGAGTATGTGGATATCTACAATGACATGGTGCTTGATGTATGCTATGACTGTTATCTTAAAGGAAACCCGGCGAAGGTGGTAAAAAAGGAGAAGAAAGAAAGCGGAAAGGTAAGACGCACGGAAAGAACCAACGCCTTATAACTTTCAGCGAGAACTTTTCTTCATACTCCATTTCCCGGATTGCAGGAAAACTACTTCCGATTTAATAATAACGGCTTTACAGACTGATTTTAAGGCTGTGAAGCCGTTACTGTTCATACATTTTACCCCCCTTGTAATTCCGCAATAAAGATTATTCCCGGATGACTTGCTATTCACAAATATACCATATATATTTATGCCATAGAATATTAACCTTTAATATGTAATATATGGATAAAATTAGTTCATCATTCTTTGTACCGCGTAGTGAGCAGGGATACGACGCGATGTACAAGAGAATAAGGCTGATGCCGCTTTACTCTTTTCCTCATTACAAGGACCTTAATCCGCATCTCAGGCTTTACAAACCGAAGATATTCCTGCACATAGATTTTGACGCTTTCTATGCACAGGTAGAGCAGAGGGACAATCCAAACCTGAGGGGAAAACCCGTTTCGGTTGGAAGCACTACAGGCATGAAAGGAATCGTCATGACGGCATCTTACGAAGCAAGAGCGTTCGGAATCGAGACAGGCATGAGCCTTTGGGAAGCTAAGAAAATTTGCCCAAAGCTTATTACACTTCCCTGCTACGGTCCAAAGTATGAAATAATCATACAGAATCTTATGAGAGGATTGCGTACATTCGTCCCTCCGGAATTCACCGAACAGTACAGTGTTGATGAGTATTTTGTTGACGTCTCGGACTTTGTGAAGAACTTCAAAGACGCAAAGGAATTTGCACAGCGCATAAAGGATAAAATACTTGAAATGGAAAACCTCACGTGCAGCGTGGGAGTTTCCTACAACAAGTCATACGCAAAGATGGCAACAAAGTTTGAGAAACCGGACGGACTAACTGTAATCACACCTGACGACAGGGAGGAAAAAATCTATCCCCTTCCTGTCAGGAAACTATGGGGGGTCGGTGCAAGGATAGGAAGGCGCATGAGCCTGATGAACATTTTTACTGTAGGAGACCTTGCTAACTCATCAGAGGGAGCACTTCGCAAGGAGTTCGGCATTAACGGCATTGTTTTCAGGCGTCTTGCGCGGGGCGAGGACTCATCGGGAATCTTTAAAAGGGTCGTTCATGAAAAATCACTGAACCACCATCACACGCTTACAAACAACATTTACGGCATCAGTGAGGTAAAAAATGAAGTCAGACGTGTCGCAGAATACCTGTGCAGGAAGATGCGTGATAAGAAACTTGTTGCGGGATATCTATATTTTGTGTTAAGATACGGAAACCTGCGATATGCGTCCGGTGACATGCATCTTCCTTCACACACAAACGACGACCGGATTATATACGAATCAGCGCTTGAAATCCTGAAGAACTTCCCTCAGCCAAATGAGCACCTGCCTGCAAGAATGTTCGGCATGACGGTTTTCGACCTTCACGAGGACTCCAACGCCTGCAACCTTGAATTATTCACAAAACGCACTCACATCCCGTTCTATCATCTTGATAAACTTAAGCAGAAATACGGCGAGGGCGTTATAAGAATCGGACTGAACGCAGGATAATCAGGATTAATACTGCAAATTTGATTGTTTTAAAACTCTAAAAGTTCTAATTTGAATTTATGTCAGATTATAATTTCAGAATCGGATACGGTTACGACGTACACAGGCTCGTAAGCGGAAGAAAGCTTATATTAGGGGGTGTGGAAATACCCCACATTTCAGGACTTGAGGGACATTCAGATGCAGATGTTCTGCTGCATTCGCTGTGCGACGCACTGCTTGGTGCGGCAGGACACAAAGATATCGGACATCAGTTTCCGAACACTGACCCTGCATACAAGGATATTTCGAGTCTGGTCTTGCTTAAACACGTTTACAATCTTATTTCAGGGGACGGGTGGAAAATAAGCAACACAGATTCAATGATTTTGCTTGAGGAGCCGAAGATTTCAAAGTACATACCCGAAATGGCGGCAAAGATTTCAGAAATAATAAACTGCAAGAACATTTCGATAAAGGCGACCACGTCTGAAGGTATCGGGTTTGTCGGAGAAAAGAAGGGGTGCTCTGCCACAACAGTAACGATAATTTACAAGTAATGATTGATTTCCTTTACAGCATAGACGTCAGTATATTTTACTTCATAAACAAAACGATAGCAAATCCTGCAACGGATTTTCTAATGCCGTTTATTACTGAATTAAACCACTGGAAATTATTTTTCGCTATTATGTTTCTTTACCTAATGATAGGCGCAGGGAAACGGGGCAGAATAGTCGCAATAGGATTGATACTGCTAATCGCGACGAGTGATCAAATCAGCAGTAATCTTATAAAACACGCTGTCGAAAGAATACGTCCGTGTAATGTACTGCCTGATGTAAGATTGCTTGTAGGATGCACGCAGTCCTTTTCGTTTCCGTCTTCACATGCAGTAAACAACTTTGCAGGCGCAGTGTTTCTCTCACACTTTTATCCGAGGTTTTCAATTTCCTTCTACATCGGTGCATTCCTGATGGCTGTTTCGCGGGTATTTGTCGGAGTCCATTATCCGTCTGACGTAATCACCGGTACGGTAATCGGTATTTTAATAGGAATGTTCTTTGTATTTCTCTGGGACTCGCTTAACAAAAAGTATAAAATTCTAACGAACTGATTTGAAAATTAAAAGAACCTTACTCTACATAATCACAGGTCTATGCCTTGCATTAGCATTTCCGCCCATCAATATATACACGCTTTACTTCATCGGGATTGCATTACTTGTTTACACAGTACACAATTCAGTTAATTTCAGACAGGTATTCTTCAGGTCTTACTTTTCATTCCTGACGATTGAAATAGTAGTCGTATCATGGATCAGCTTAAGCGGATTGAGGGAAGGCGCCGACAAGTTTCTGATAGTCGGAGGGTTTGTAACGATGGTAATTCACAGTGCATTGCTTACTCTGCCGCTTGTTCTTTATTATTATACACGAAAAAGACTGTCAGCATACTTAAAATCCGCGACTGTGTTTATACTTCCGTTCATTTGGGTAACAGTTGAATATCTTTACGCACTTCCTGAAGTAAGTTTCCCGTGGTTAACGGCAGGGAATGCATTTACCACAGCATTGCATAAAATCCAGTTTATAGAAATAACGGGTGTTTACGGAATATCTTTCTGGGCCCTAATTATCGGATGCCTTCTGTATCTGATAATTGAGAAAGCATCAGCCGGAAAAGAGTCTTTACCTTCATTTTTTAAGAGAAAAGATGTAGTCTATATCTCAATAATAATTGTTGTTCTGTTCTTTCTTCCGGATATTTACAGTATTACAACAAAATCATACAGCAAATATAACAGGAATTTTTCAGAGGGCAAAATAAGGGTTAGCATTGTTCAACCGAATGTTAATCCATGGAAGAAATGGGGGTCAAAACAAAACGAACTTGTGGAAGACTATGTTGAACTGCTTAAAGTAACCGATACGGCATCAGTAAAATCAGACCTGATAATATTCCCCGAGACAGCGACTCCGTTTTATCTGCTTAATGATTACTACACGGATAAATATGATTTAATAAAGCAAACAGTTGAAAGTGTTAAGACTCCCCTGCTGATTGGTACACCTGACCTTGTGTATTACAATGACAGCATAAAAGCAAAACCTGATTCGAAGGAAAATAAAACTTCCGGTCAGAAATACGACTCTTTTAATTCAGCCGTGCTTATAAATCCGGGTGAAGAAAGAATATCGCACCAGAAATACGCAAAGAACAAGCTTGTCATCGCAAGCGAGAGAATGCCCTATCAGGAAAGAATACCCTTTTTCAGGGACATGATAAGATGGTCTGTCGGCATTAGTTCTTTTCAGGTCGGTTGGGATACAACGGTATTCAAGTTAGGAAACAAAGCAGCTTTTAGCACAGCGATATGTTACGAAACAATCTATCCTGAATACTTTGCATCATTCATGAAAAAGGGCTCACAATTCTCTGTTATCATAACGAACGACGGATGGTGGGGAAAACTTTTCGGAACTCACCAGCATAAACAATATGCAGTATTGAGAGCGATTGAAAACAGGAGATGGATTGCACGATGCGGTAACACAGGAATCTCATGTTTTCTGGATTCGTACGGAAATATTTACGATGAGACACAAATAAATGAGAAAGCGATTATAAGCGGCGACATTGGGCTGAACAGCGATTTAACCTTCTACACAAGAAATCCATATTTATTCCCTGACATACTCCTGATAATAACAGTACTGATTATTATTTCTGCGATAACTGAACGGATATTAAGGAGAAAGGAAAAGCAACAAAAGTGATGCCGATTACTTTACTGAATTAAGAACGGTTTTATTTTCTGCGTTGTATTGTTTAGCTTTTTCTAATGATTCAAAAGGACCTACAAGCACCCTGTACTGAATACTGTTTTCAAGTGTCATAAAAGCTTCAATCCTGCAGGAAACAAGGTTTGATTTAAGCTTTGCTTCTTTATCGGAAGCCTCACCAATACTTTGGCAGACATTATTTTCGACGTAAACAAAAGGATCAATCTTCCGGAAAATAACACTGTTAACATCCTCAATCAGTACACTTTCCCCTCTCACATTTTCATCAGCTGCGAATTTACTTTTTAATGAATCGGGTTTTTGTAAGTTCAAATTTTCAATAATTCCCTTGCTTTCCAGTTTTTCGAAAAGGGTTTTATATAAGTAAAAACTTATCCCGGCAGCAAACGCAATGAGAAGAGTATAAATCACAACTTTCATAAAAATACTGAGTGGTTTTTTCTTTTCTTCAGGTATTGAAGGTTTTATTCCGTACTGATGCTCTTTGTTTACAAAAACTTCGTTGAATGATTTAGCTTCTTTACTTTCATCATTGTCCAAATGCTGAATAACATTTTCGTTCTGAAGATTATCGAGAGCTTCAGTCAGAGATTTCGGTTCATTAAAAGAGATTACATCCGGTTCGAGTACAGTTTCTTTCAATACCGCATCTTCATTTTGCTCTGACGGTTGATCTGAAAGGAGTTTCTGAAATACACGTAACTCAACATTATTTGTTTCCGGAATCAGGTGCTTATTACTATCTTCACTGCTCACCTCTAATTTATCTTCAGGTTCAGGAGTTTTATCCTTATCCGCCCTGATTTGCTTATCTTCAGCAGATTCCAACGGGATAATAATATCATCTTCGGATACTTTAATTTCTGTTTCTTCACTCGAAGGAATTATGATATCATCTTCCGAAAGTGCAGTTGTATCACAAGTTGTATCCTCTTCATTTTCTTCCGAAGAAATACCCGATGATTCTAATTCTTTTACAATCTCATCGCGGTTGAAAATAAGTGCGGTAAATTCATTATCGATGTCTTCAATACTAAAATCATCCTTAAGATCATGAATAATCTTTTTCCGTAAATCAGGAAGTTCAAAAGCGATACCGCTATCATCATGTTCCTCAGTAACAGAGCCGGATGTTACTTCGGCATTTTCAGAAATGACGTTAGAACTCTCATCGGTTGTTTTCTCAACAGCAGTATATTCCGTTACTTTTGAGTCTGAGACAGAAATGATATCTGGCGGGATATCCGCAGAGACCTGAGCTTCAGGCTCATCTTCAAAAATAAAGCAGAGATAGTCTTCATCATTCTCATCCTCCATCAATTCCCGAATAGTCAGAATTTCATTATTCTTTAAATTGAATGCTTTTGTTATCTGAGGTTCAAGATTGCTGAAATTATCATTAACAGAATCAGCGAACTGCTTTACAGGAGAGAATGAAACGTATCTTTGTCTTATACCTTCATTTGTTTTACTGATTATCTTAAACTTTCCAAACTCAGGAATATTAATGTTCTTTCCTTTGCTTAAAGCATCAGACATTGATATGAAAATATTGTCAACAAACGAAGCAGCTTCCGCCTCTCCTACTTTAAATTTGTTTACAATATTTCTGACAAGTTCCGGTTTAATCATCATTCTTCATTCTGTTGATTAAACTCTCTGACGGTTTAAGAACGACTTTATCTTTGGGCGGAAGAAGTATTTCAGCCCGTCCGCCTTCATCGGTGCGTGTCTGCATTTTCCTGTGTACAACTGAAAAATCACCGAGTTCCTCAATAGAAATATGTTTCTGTTCTTTAACAATTCTTCGTATTTCTTCAAACAGAAAGCGGAAAATATTCTCCGAAAGTTCTTTGCTAAAAGAGCTTTTAATTCTCGACTTATTTATAAGCGATTGCGCGTTCACATTAAAAGATTCGTGATATAATTAAAGAAAGCTTATTAAGATATTTCCTGTCAACATCATCAAATGAAGAATAGTCAGCACTGTCAACGTCCAGCACACCCACAGCATTTTCATTCTTTAAAATCGGTATTACAATCTCGGATTTAGACGCACTGTCACAGAAGATATGCCCGGGAAATTTATTCACGTCATCAACAACAATAGTTCCCCTGTTTTTATATGCAGTTCCGCAGACACCTTTTCCTATCTCAATCCTTGTGCATGCAAGCCTGCCCTGAAAAGGTCCGAGCACAAGATTATTCTTTTCCGCGTCGTAGAGATAGAATCCAACCCAAAGGTAATAATTGAAAGTGTATTTCAGTAATGAAACAATGTTGGACAGATTAGCAATCAGATTATTTTCGCCTTTCAGCAGAGCTTCTGCCTGCATCAGGACTTCAGAATATCTTTCCTGTTTAGAGAGCTGAGTTATTTTATCAAAGTTTACTTCTATCATTCAAGTTTTAAGGTTACTTGCTTTGCCTCTTCTTCACTTTTAAACGCACCTGCACGAACTCTGTAATAGATTCCTTTTTCTTTTAAATCCGCCTCAACGACTGCACCTTTAATATTGTTTTTCTTCAGAAGCTTCATCTTCTCTTCGGCTTTTGCCTTTTCTTTAAATGAGCCTATCTGCACATAATAACCGTCCGGTTCACTGAACAATACAAACGATTGCTTACTGCCGATGAAACCAAGGTTTTTGGATTCGAGAACAGGCTGTTTTTGTTCTGTTGTTTTCGTTGCTTCTTTTGTATCTTCTTTTACTTCTTCTTTTGGTTCTTCTTTTACTTCTTCTTTAACTACTTCTTTTGGTTCTTCTTTTGCTTCTTCTTTTGGTTCTTCTTTTGGTTCTTGCTTTGGTTCTTCCTGATTTGTGTTTGTAACAACAGGTTGTTTCTCTTCAGTATATTGAAGTTTAAAGACTGCAAGTATAACTATTACAATAATAAGTACAATAACTGATACAAAGAACAACGGTGACGTAAAGAAACTCTTTTTCTCCGGGACGGATTTGCGTGATGTAGGAACATAGGGAGCAGGTTTTTTAATCTCCTTAACTTCGGGAATATCTTCAGGTTCAGGAGTTTTAATTCCTGAATCAGAAAGTATTTCGTCATGAAGATTCTTAACATCATCGCTTATGACAGGTTTGAATTCTGCTTCGTTCTGTTCTTCTGTTAATTGAGAATAATCCGTTTGCTCCTGTCCGCTGAATATTGATTTGAAGTCAAATTCCGGAACGACGATTTCTTCATTTGCGGGCTTAGTATCGGGAATGGAATCTTCGGTAGTCTTTTTAATATCCTCGAACCTCGATATTAAATCTTCTATTTCGTTAAGACTCTTCTCTTCATCCCCCTTGTAACTTGCATCTTTTATCCCATCGGATTCTTCAAAGTTTTGTATATCATTATCAAAATCATTTGTTACATCTTCTGCATTTTCAAAAAGCATCTCTTTAAGCTCGGGATATTCTTTGCAAATATCCTGTTCATAATCAGGGTTAAGCTTCACTGAGGCAAGAAAATCTCCTTTTGCATTTTCGAAGTCATTAAAAATTTCATAATAGATGCTTCCCCTGTTATAATAAGTTTTGGGGTTGTTTGGATTCAGTTTAATAGATTCCGAATAATCTGAAATTGCATCTTCATAGTTTTGCAGACATACATTTATGTTTGCCCTGTTGTTAAAAGCTTCAGGAAAGTTATTCTTAAATTCAATAGCTTTTGAGGCATGAATAAACGCATCCTCAAAGTTATCAACTCTCCTGTAACATACAGCAAGATTGTTATGAACTTCGGGAATGCTGTCATTTATATTAATTGCTTTTATGAAATCATCGACTGCCGAGCCCCATTCCTGTTTCTTCATATAATTCCTGCCGCGCCTGTTGTACAGGCTCATCAGGTAGTTATCATCATCCTGAGATTCCGATAATTTCGGAATAATAACTGACAGGTCATCAATAGCAGAATCATAGTCACCTGTAGCATAATAGCATACGGAACGGATTTCATACAACTTTATGTTATCCGGAAACTGTTCAATAAGCTCACTACAGTCGGATATAGCTGAACCATAGTTTTTATTCTCAATATCTGAGATTATTTGGTCTAATATGTTATTATTCAACCCTCTACGTTTTTCCTTTAATTTGAAAAAAATACCTATTACAAACATAAAGTAAAAGATAGTTTTTAGCGATAATATTGGAGCGGCAGCAATAAAAGGTTTGTGGTGAAAGATGCTTTTGAATTAATATACTCCGTTATTATTCATATCTTGAAAATCGAATAATATGACAGACAGAAGAATAATATTTAATTTAGCAGTACCGGCTGTGATGCAGACGATAGTCAGGTCGTTGTTTGTGATTGTTGATGCGTTCTGGGTCGGCAAACTGGGCAAGCTCCCGCTGGCAGCGCTTACGACCGCAACCTTTCTAATCTGGGGATTCCTCGCACTGGGTGAGATGATTGCAACGGGCACAAACTCGCTCATTGCTCAGTCAACGGGCGCAAAGAATTCCGTACTTGAAAGAAAGATATCGACATACAACCTCGTGAATACATTTTTCTTCACTGTTATACTGAGTTTATTATTGATACCACTGCTACCATACTTTAATGCACTGATGAACATAGGACCAGAACAATCTGAACAGAGCAATGAATACCTTGTTACACTGTTGATAGGGTTTCCCGGGATAACGCTGCTATCAACAACAACAGCTATATTCAGGGGTAGCGGTGACACTAAAACCCCGATGTATCTTCTGGTATTTGCTGTTAGCATGAATTTCTTTCTCGCGCCGCTGTTTATTTTCGGGCTTGGGTTTGTGCCTGCGATGGACATGACAGGCGCTGCAATATCAACAATTGTCGCATACACACTTTCTTTCATTGCTGGATACTATATTTTGAAGAAAAGAAATCTTATATGTTCAGTCCGCAAATACAAAATTGACAAACCAATCATATCAGAAACATTCAGAATAGGATTACCGATTGCAATTAACGGAATCGGTTTCTCTCTCATATATGTCTTTGTATCGCGGTTTGTTTCGGATTACGGAACAACGGCATTTGCAGCACTCGGAATAGGCCACAGGTCTGAATCGCTGGCTTATCAGATTACAGTAGGGTTTTCACTCGCAAGCTCAATTCTTGTCGGACAAAATATCGGTGCACGGAATCCTGACAGGGCAGAAAAACTTGCATTCAAGATTCTCGGCTATGCAACGATTGTAATGGCGGTGTACAGCGTACTGCTTTTTGTATTCAGCAGAGAGGTTGCAATGTTTTTTATAAATGATGCTGACGTTATAAATGTTTCATCCGTTTACAACAAGATTGCTGCATCGGTTCTTATATTTTCCGCAGCGGAAGTAGTTTTAAGCGGGGCGTTTTCTGGAGCGGGTGATTCACTGCCGCCTGCAATTGTGGGGCTTCCGATGAATGCACTGCGGATACCATTCGCATTCCTGTTCGGAATGCTCTGGGGTTTAAACGGAATATGGATAGCCATTTGTTCGACGGTTGTTATGAAGGGTGTAATAATTACTATTTGGTTTAAGCTCGGCAGATGGAAGAAGAGGGAGCTTAAGCTGAAGTGAGACTGCATGTGTCATCCCTTCACACAGCACATCACTTTATTTCATGCCAGCAGAGAGCGGCTGCACCGAGTATAGCGGCGGTGTTTTCCTGAAGACCTGAGGGCAGTACTTTTACGGTACCTTTGAAATTATTGAGCATGTTTGATTCCATGTGACGGATAGTCGGCTCGAAGATGTAAGAGCCTGCGTTTGCGAGTCCGCCGAAAAGGAAGATTGCTTCGGGACTTGAGAATGCTGTTGCGTTTGCGAGTGCCATGCCGAGTATTTCGCCCGTGTATTCAAATGCATCGAGTGCGAGTTTATCACCCGCTATAGCCGCTTCATGAATTAGCTTGGAGGTTATTTCCTCTTCTTTGTATTTTCTTAAAGAAGAATCCTGTCCTATGACTGAAAGCTTTTCTATTACTGTATTTACTATTCCGGTTGCAGAGGCGTATGTCTCGAGACAGCCGTGCCTGCTGCATCCGCAGAGCCGTCCGTTTTCTTTTACGATAGTATGTCCGAGCTCACCCGCGAAACCGGTTGAGCCGTAAAGAAGATTACCACCGCAGAAAATTCCGCTTCCGAGTCCCGTGCCGAGAGTAATAATTATAAAATCATTCATGTCCTTTGCATTGCCGAATACTTTCTCGCCTATAGCCGCTGCGTTTGCGTCATTTGTCAGGTATGCTTTCACGCCTGTCTTATCCGTCATCATCTTAGCAAATTCAATCTTACCCTTCCAGTTCAGGTTGGGTGCATTTTCGACTGTGCCTTTGTAGTAATTGCCGTTCGGAGCACCGATACCGTAACCGATTATCTTTAGTTGATTTTGTTCTCTGTTTGTTCTTTTGATTTCCGAAATCAGTGCATTGAGATAATCGTCGAACTTTTCATATTCATCTGTCTTTATTGAACTCTTTGCAAGAATTTTTCCTTCTTTATCAACGAATCCGAACGGTGAATTAGTACCGCCGACATCTATACCAACGACTGTATTTATCATATTGCTTCTCCTTTGAATTTCTTTTTATAACCGTACAAACCGTAGAAAATAAGATATGTGTATGCAATCAGCGGAACAATAAGCGAGTTCTGAACACCAAGAATATCGGCGAGAAGTCCCTGAAGCAGAGGCAGTATAGCACCTCCGACAATACACATAACGAGCAGAGACGAGCCCTGCGACGTATATTTATCAAGGCCCTCGATTGCAAGGGTAAAAATGTTAGACCACATGATTGAATTAAATAGTCCGATTGCGAGTACAGACCACAACGCAACCTTTCCCGAAGTCAGCAGTCCGATTGAAAGGAGTATAATTGCCGCAAGGCTGAAGATAGTCAGAGTTCTTGCGGGCAGTGACTTTCCGAGAATGAAGATAAAATAATTTATTACAAGAAATATCGTGTAATACCAGACGTTTGAGAAGTCTGTTTTAGTGATAGCAAAAATTATAACGAACAGAACCAGCCCGACAAGAAACATCAGCGGATATTTCTTTGACGCTTTCATTTCGCTGAGTGAAATAGACCCGAGGAATCTGCCAATCATAGCACCGCCCCAGTAGAAAGCCACGTACTTACTGCCTGTTTCTTCGCTGAATCCCGCTATGCTATCGAGGTTCATGAAAGCGATAAGATTACTTCCGATTGAAACCTCAGCGCCCACATAGAAGAAAATTGCAAACATACCCCAAAAGAGGTTTGAATGTTTCAGTGCAACGGGTTTGCGTTCAATCTTATCGTGTCCCGTAAAAGGGGGCAGGTGCGCAAACTTTATAAAGAGTGCAAGCACGAGAAAGAGACCGCCGAAAATAATGTACGGAGTTTTAACTGAGTTCGCACCCGGGTTTGCATCAGTAAGAAAATAATTAAATATAAGAAAACCGCCAATGACGGGTCCGATTGTAGTACCGAAAGAATTAAACCCCTGTGCCAGGTTAAGTCTGCTCGATGCAGTCTCGGGTTTGCCGAGCATTGCCACGTAAGGGTTTGCGGCAATCTGCAGAAGCGTAAGACCGAACCCTATGCAGGCAAGCGCTGCGAGGAAGAAACCGAAAAGATGATACTGAGCTGAAGGATAGAAAAGAAAACATCCAACAGCAGAAAGCAGAAGACCGATTATAATTCCGTTCTTATATCCAATCTTCGCAATCGGGTCGCCGATAGTAAGCGAGAGAAGAAAATACAGAAGCGACACGATAAAATACGCACCGAAGAAAGCAAACTGCACGAGATTAGCTTGAAAGTGTGAAAGTTCGAAAACATTTCTGAGAAACGGAATAAGAATATCATTCACGCTTGTGATAAATCCCCACATGAAGAAAAGCATGGTAAGAGTTGCGAGTGACGATGTATAACTTCTTGGTTTTTGTTCTTCCATAAATTATGAATAATATAAATGTTCGATTAATATTTTAGCGCCTATAACAACAAGAATAACACCGCCGATAATTTCCATAATACTGCCGAGCCTCATCCCGAGCCTGCTTCCGACCCAAACTCCTCCTGCGCACATTGCAGCCGTAATGATGCCGATAGTGGCGCTTGCGTACCAGATATTAACGCTCAAAAGTGCAAACGTAAACCCGACAACAAGAGCGTCGATACTTGTAGCAAGACTAAGAATCACGAGATTTTTTCCTTTTGAAGGATTTTCCTTCTTTGATTCTTCTTTCTTAAAACTCTCATAAATCATCTTAACGCCAATGTATGCCAGCAAAACAAAAGCAACCCAGTGGTCGATTGACTCAACATAATGCCTTACGGAAGTCCCGAGAAACCAGCCGATAACAGGCATGAAAAACTGAAACAGACCAAAATGAAAAGATAGCCTTAAAGCGGAACGTGTATTGTTCATGACGGCAAGCGTACCCGCACCGACGGAAACTGCGAAAGCATCCATTGCCAGACCGACTGCAATAAGGACTATTTCAAAGAACGACATTTACTTTTTCTTCTTAGCTTTATTTGCAATATGTTCTTCAATCATCGAAAGAACTTTTTCTACCCTTCTTAAACGCGTTTCAGGTTTCTTTGCATCAGTAATGTAATTCACGTATTCCTTTTTATGTGTGTACGCCAGATTATTAAAAGCATCTTTAAGTTTTTTCTTCCTGCTGAAAGCCTTTGCCAGGTCAGCGGGCACCTCAACGGTTCTTTCTTCAGTATCTTTTTCAAGAACGACACTGACTTCATCGCCGAACGTTTTATTTATAGTTTTGCGAATTTCTTTTAGAATCAAAAGAGGGTACCCTTCCTTAAGTCCCATCGGCACAAGCGAGCCGCGGTAAAGGACACCGTCTATAGAAGCTTTAATTTTTACACGGGCAGCACCAAACTCCTTTTTCACATCAAACGGAAAAATAACGTATCCCGCATCCATATTTCCATGCTGAATAATCTCACCTTTAAACCTGTACTTTTTCATGATGCCAATAAATATTTTATAAAGCAAAAAAGCACACGATAATGTTCATGTGCTTTTAGAATGCTGTCAGAATTTAACCGATTTATTCGGGAACATCTTCGAGAACTCCCTCTTCTTCCTGTTCTTCCAGTTACCCTTGTGGTAAGCGTAACCCGCAATAAGAGGCATTGCGATAGTCGCCTCGGAATAAACCATCTGCTCATAAGTCATATCAACCTTACCCCACGAACTTGCTTCTTTAAGAGTGGAGCCCGAAAGTGCACCATCGCGTTCATCAGCGACCGTAATCTGAATCGCATACTTATGCATGGGGACTTCTTTTTCAAGAACATCCGCAGCAACGACAACGTCCTGTGTGAAGTTTTTCGGAACACCACCACCTACCATGAAAAGGCCTGTCTCAAAAGCTTCAAGTTTTATCTTAGTCAGCTCGAGGAAATCTTTAGCCGCATCGAGAGAAACATGCGAATCGGGATTATGCCACTGATGGTGAACAAAACCAAAACCCGCTGAACAGTCAGAGAAAGCAGGCACGAAAATCGGAACGTTATTTTCATAAGCAGCGAGAACGACCGAATCTTTGTTCTTGCCGTGCTTTGCAAGGTACTCGCCCATATGCCATATAAACTCGCGTGAAGAATAAGGTCTGTGCTCAAGGGCATCGCAGATTTTTCCAACGGTGAAATCGCACTCCCTGAGGTCTTCTTCGTCAATGTACGTATCATAAATCCTGTCAATCATAAGGTCGCGAAGCTCGTTATCATCGACAAACTGAGAACCAAGGTAATGCTTAAATCCAAGCCCTTCGAAGAAATCCTGGTCAACCATAATAGCACCTGTTGAAACGATAGCGTCAACCATATTATTCCTCACCATATCAACGACAACATTTTTAAGCCCTGCCGAAAAAAGCGAGCCTGCAAGACACAGAATCACGGAGCAGTTTTTATCTTCGAGCATCATATCATAATAATGCGACGCACGGTAAAGATTGCGTGCCTGAAATGCCATGTTCTTGTACGACTCAACAAGCGGAATAACATTATGCTTCTTGATATCAATATGTTCAATCTGTTCGCGTAAGAAATCTTTCTTTTCTGCCATAATATTTATATAGTTTAATTAATAATTATCAGAATAATTTTTAATTTATCCAATTTTTATGAAAGTTTAAACAGGAAACAGTTTTGCTAAATAGTTGTTAGTTCAGAGTTGTTAGTTGCTGAACATCTATCCTTTTATTATGTCATTCCCTGATATTATTGCACGGAATCTCCGTTCTTAGGGTAACTCAAGTCGAAGATGCAACATGGCGTACTTCAAGATAGAGGGAGAGTAGCAAACAAGATGCTTGCCCTACTCTAAAAACAAGTCTCTTAGTGTAACTCAAAATTCCAGGTTGAGTACAGAACCCCGTTACCAAAAAAATTTGGCAGTTCTTCGATTTATAAACCGTTTTATAAATCGTTCTTCAGTTGTGATGAGTTTTTCAGGCTAAGAAGAAGCGGAGATGAAGCATCTTTTAAACTGCTTTAAGGCTGATTTATGGCTGTAAATGGCTACTATATGGCTATAAATGGCTGCTATAAGGCTGAAAATGGCTGAATGACAAGCTAGGTATTATATTTTTAATATGGTTAGATAATCCTTCAATTTTCGCATGCAAAGAAACAAACACAGGTGTCAGTCGCATCGCTTCCTTTTTACTGTAAACGCATTTTAGACACCTTATTTTTGATTCAAGAATTACATTTATTACTTATTCAAATTAAGAAAGTCTCCATCAATGATAAAAAGCTTAGCACCTTCTACTGAAACAGAACGGTGAGAGCTCATCCCGTCTGAGACCACATAAGTATTCCCTTTTGACAGAACAAACCCCTTTTTATTATAATTTTCATTTTCCATTTCAGAAATAAGCGAACCTTCAAGGCAATGCACGATATGTCCCTTTTGGCACCAATGGTCAGCTGTATATCCTTTCGAATATTCGACAATGCGAATTCTTAACCCGGGGAATTCCACGGTCTGCCAGAAGGAAGTCCCCTTTTCCCCCTTGTGTTCCGTTTTTGGAATAGATTCCCAGTCAATGTTTTGAAACGGAATATTATTAAGTTTGTTCATATTAATTTATAATTTTTTATTATTAGTAATATTATTGTATAAATCATCTAAATTTAAATCGTATGTCAAAATCGTTTACGAGTTCGCAGACAACATTATAAGCATTTTCAAATTTATGCATGGCGATGTTTTATTTTTGTAAAATAGTAAATTATTTCTGCTTAAGTTATGAAAAATTTTGTGCACAAATTAATTCAGTTGTTAGTTGATAGAGAAAAATAATTATACCGAAAAAATACGAGTAGAGAAAGAAATTGGCACACTGATTAGCACAGAAAGAATATGATTTACAAGGATTAAGGAAAGATTTATTATTGCAAGGTGGGGGTGAGTTACATTAAGATTAAGTTAGTTTTAAAGATTTGATTAACTTCTTTTCCTGTTTTCCCGATCTTCATACCTTAACTTTTCTAACTGCCCTTCCTACTATTAATCACAACACTTTAAAAATTGTGACACGCCCAAATTTTCTTTTTTTGAGGATTTTCATCCATAAACATATGTTTCAGTTTTACTTATAGTTTTTTGTCCGTAATTTCCACACGACCCCATTTCCGTTTTTGTCGTGATATATAGTAAAAGGACATACTATTCAAAACCAATATATACCTCTCACTATTAGTCACAACATTTTTGGAAACTCGGACATTTTGGAGTCATTCCGAAACATCATTTTACCGCTGATTTATTTTTTGTTTTCCGTAACTCTTTGTTTTATCATCTTTCCCTATTTACAAAAAAATCTTTTTACAAACTCGAAGTGTCAGAGTTTTCGTTGTGACTATTAGTGAGAGATGTTCGTAATTTTAATCACTTATGTTTTTCTCTATTCCCTATACCCTATTCCCTGCTTTTTCTACTCTTACTGCTCTTACTGCTCTTTCGGCTTTTACTGCTTTTATTGATTTTTTTTGCGAAAAGCTTGCTGTCAAGTTTGTCAAAAAAACTCACTTTCTGATTAGGGTCTAATTAGCCTCTCCTTGCACTCTAATTAGTCTTGTGAGAACTATGGCAAAGGGACGGAGTGAACAATGAACGGATAAGAACAGTGAAAAAATTATAAAGTTATAAAGCTATGGAGTGAGGGAAATATGAAAAATAGCTGATGGCTGTTTATGTTTTTGGTACTATCTTGAACGATTTCTTGATAACTTGAACATAGCCAGTATCATTACCGCAAAGAGAAGTACTGTTGTGCTGATATCTGCGTTCCAGAACAGTGAAAGAAGGACTATTATTATTGAAAAAAAGATTGTTGTAAATATTCTCATTTTATATATAAAAGCAACTTAATTATTATAAATACAGTATCCATATGAATTTCAATATTGATTAATTCAAGTTTAACAAGTGATTTTTAATGTAATATAAATTATTTACATAATCAACAAATTAATATTTCCTGAAAATACGGATTTCCGTGCTTTGTAGTAAAGGACGAAAGTCGTTTTTGCAGTTAATCCCGCAAATATGGGTCAGGAAAGTTATGAATGGAATTGCTATTTTTGTTTAATCATATAAAACTATTTCCATGAAGAAAACATACCGCAAAGAGGTTCTTGAAGGACTGGAACGCATAAAAGACATAAAGAATGAAATTCTGACGGATGCTGACATTCAGCATTTACCCGCAGCCGTTCAAAAGTATATCCGCTATACAGGTTCTATCGGCAAGTATAAAGTTCGGAATTTCCGTGCTCAGTTTAAAGGAGGGATAAGGTCAAAACCCGGAGATGAGTTTATGAAGTTGACTTCCGTGCAGTATAATTTTATGGATATTCCTACGCGTATATTTTACATCGTTGCGAAGAAGAAGGGTATTCCTGCAAAGGGTATTCATGTTTATAAGAACGGTAAGGCATACATGCTGATAAAGGTTCTCGGGCTTTTTACTGTTGTTGATGCAAAAGGTCAAGAGATGGACCAGGGAGAAACTGTCACGGTGTTTAATGACATGTGCTTCATGGCGCCTGCAACACTGATTGACAGAAATATTGAATGGAATGAGTTAGATGATAAGACTGTTGAGGCTGCATTTACGAACGGTGATATTACGATTCGTGCAACATTGTTTTTTACCGACAAGGGAGAACTTGTAAATTTCATAAGCAGGGACAGGTATGAAACCACTGACGGAAAAACTTACAATAATTATCCATGGCTTACTCCCGTAACTTCATATAAAGATATGAACGGATACAGACTTCCTTCAGGTGCAAAGCTGATTTATGAACATCCCGAAGGAGAGTTTTGCTACGGAGAGTTTGAACTTGTGAGTATTGAGTACAATTGTATTGAGATGAAGTGAGGTTTAATAAAGAAAGATAATAGAACACGAATCTGCCAGAACAGACAGGTTTTCACAGATAAAACGGATTATCGCGATTAAAAAATGAAAAAGGCGGTCATTACCGACCGCCTTTTAGTTATAATGTTAAGAGATATTTTTATTTTACGAGCATCATTCTCTTAACCTCGGAGAATTCGCCTATTTGTATTTTGTAGAAGTAAACACCGCTTGAGAAGCCAGTTGCGTTGAACTGAAGAGTGTAGTAATTTGCTTTTTTAAATTCATTATTAATAAGGCGTGCGACTTCCCTCCCTGATATATCATAGATTGTTAGTGTTACTCTCGAATCTACGGGAAGAGAAAAATCGATTTTTGTAACAGGGTTAAACGGATTCGGGTAGTTCTGGCTGAGATCATACTTTCCCGGGATACCGAGTTCGACATCACTATTGAGGTTAAAATATTCATAATTACCGTTGTAGTCAATCTGTTTTAAACGGTAGCTGTATTTGCCGATTGAAAGATTTTTATCTTCGTACGAATAGCTCTTCTCGGTATTAGTCGTACCGCTGCCATTTACAAATCCGAGTTTTGACCAGATACCGTCAGATGTTTTTCTTTCCACATCAAAACCCGAGTTATTTAATTCCTTAGAAGTAATCCAGTTTAATTTTACGTCGCGGTTTTTAACATAAGAAGTGAATGACTGCAAATGAACAGGTAAAGGTTGATCAATACTAAGTTCAAAGATTCCTCTTCCGTGTGTAGCGGCTCTTAGATAACGAGTTCCTCCGCTGCTAAAATAGCTGAAGTCAAGAACAGGTACTATAGGAAATCCATTTGAAAGCTTGCTCCAGTTTGCACCTGAGTTTGATGACCAGTAAACACCGAAATCATTGCCGGCATAGATATGGTTAGTATTTGCAGGGTCGATGAATAAATCGCTTACCGTAATGGATGGGAGGTCAGAGCTTATATCCGTCCAGTTCGTTCCGAAATTTGTAGTCCTTAATACCTGTCCTGTCGTATAGGAAGCTCTTGTAAGATAAAAAGTACTTGCGTCGGTCGGGTGTGAAACAGCTCCATGTATCATTGTTCCTGAGAATCCTGAACCTGTAACGTTTGATGTAATATTCGTCCAGTTTACACCTTCATTTGTGGATTTATAAATCCCGGGAGACGTTGTAAAATAACTTGCAACCGCGAGCATATTATTTGTATTAACTGATGAATGAGCAACTGAGGTAAACCTGTTAGTTGTTATTGAACTGGCAATAAAAGACCATGTACCTGCATCACCGTTAGTAGTTGAACGAATTATTCCTCTTCCATAAGCGGCATATATTGTATTCGGAACAGCCGGATGCTGCCAATAAGGAGCCGTCCATGCTGTAGAGCCGCTGTTTGCACCTACTACATTAGTCCAGGTTACACCTGCATCAGTGCTCTTACTGAGAGAACCGAATTGGGTGCTCATGAAAACATTATTAGTGTTTGAATAATCTACGAAACACTCCATTCCATCTCCGCTCGTTTCGAATACCCAGCTTGTTGATCCTTTATTCGTTGTACTGAAATTGCCGTTATCCTGAGCACCGCCGTAAAGTATATTAGAATTCGTAGGATGCGAAGCAATGCGGTAAAACTGGATTGTGTTTAAACTGTTGTTAATATGAGTAAAAGATGAACCTGAATTCGAAGATCGGTATATTCCTCCATCACAGCATACATAAATAACACTTGCATCCGAAGGTGCATACATAATCTTATGAATATCCAGGTGAGCATAGCAATCCCATGCACCTGCACCAGAAGTGTATCCGGCAGGATTTCTCACAAATGAAATGTTAGAGCCATCTGAAGTTTTGCTTATTTCAACATTACCAAAAAACACATTATTCGGGTCGGTCGGATTTACAGTAAGGCATAGGTTATAACTGCCCTGATCACTGACAGTTCCACCATCATATGTCCCGGCAATATTAACTCCCGATGAAATCTGCGACCAATTTGCTCCTGCATCGGTTGATTTATATGCACAGGTCGTTCTTGTCACCGAGATTGCAGCAGTATGATACACCAGGCAAAACATTATTGAAGGATTGGACTTTGAAATTTCAAACTGAAGTCTGCCGCGAGATGTATTTGCAGGCAACCCTGTATTGCTTTGAGTCCAGTTAACACCTGCATTAGTTGATATTA
>JBHELA010000299.1:0-6618 GCA_041859005.1 Ignavibacteria bacterium | reverse complement strand
GGGTCGTAAGTAATTATTCCTTTCGTTCCGTTCTCAAACGTAATTCTTTTAACCGTCTCCCACGTTTGCCTTTTCATGAAAACAGAACCCCATAAAGAATCTATTTTATAACCGCCCGAATTATTAGCTGAGATTTTGTACAAATTGGTAATGCTGTCCTTTGCATCGTAGAAAAGAAATTCATTTTTGGTTTCCCCGTAAGAATCCATCAGTACTATCTCTGTCCATGTTTTTCTGAGTGAAGTAAAATTGCTTTGAACTATCAGCTCCAGATATTTCCCGAGGCTATAGATTCCTGCAATTCCATTATACTGGTCATAAATGAAGAGTTCATCCTTTCCGTCTCCGTCAAAATCATGTGCAATAATTTTATACCATGACTTGCTGATATCATAGTAGCTTCTTACTATCGTTAGTTCGGAGTCAAGAAGTACAGCTGTTCCGTTTGCCCTGTCATAAAAGAAAAGAAAGAATGTATCATTGTATCGTACCTGCGTAACCGAGCTTACAGTTTCCATGAACTCATAACCAAAGAAAACTAATTCGTCAAGGTTGTTATCACTGGTTGTGTATATTTCAAACGTGCCGTCAAGGTTGCTTATCTGTGCGTATGTATAACCATATAGCACAAATATTAAGGGAATTGCTATGAGGTAAATTCTGTGCATAAATATGCTGTTAATATATTTTTAACATAGTAATGATTTTATTATTACAATGAAACAGCAATTTATTAACCCCAAATTAATGGGATTTGTTTATCAGCTAAATACTGATTTGAAGAATCCTTTGTCGCTTGCGGCTTCGGGGACGAAATTATCGCTTTTGCCTAATTCTTTTAATACAGTCTTTTCTTTCGAAGATATCTTCTTAGGTATAAATACATGTATCTTTACAAGCTGGTCACCTCTGCCTCCGCTGTTAAGATGTCTTATCCCTTTATCCCTCATGCGAAGTATGCTTCCTGATTGTGTTCCCGGCTCAACTTTAAGCTTTGCCTTGCCATTCAATGTTGGAACAACAACATCGGCTCCGAGAATTGCATCTGTTATACTAATCCTAAGATTGTAAATGATATCGTCATTATCACGAATAAAAAAATCATGCTTGGATTCTTCAATGAAAATTAACAGGTCTCCCGCATGACCTCCTCGGGAACCTGCATTTCCTTTTCCGCGTAATGAAATGTACTGCCCGTCGGAAACGCCCGCAGGAATTTTTATAGTTTCCGTTTCTTCATCTTTAACTCTTCCGTCGCCGTGGCATTCAGTACATTTATCTTTTACAATCTTACCTTCACCCTGGCAGTTGCTGCATTCAGATACATTCACAAACTGTCCGAATATTGAACGCGATACCTGTTTTATCTCTCCCGCCCCGTTGCAGACCGAACATGTTACGTAACCGCTGCTTGATTTTGCTCCCGTTCCGTTGCAGGTTTTACAAGTTTTAAGTTTTTTAATTTTAATTACTTTTTCCGTTCCGTCAGCAATCTCTTCGTAAGTCATTTTTATCGTTATCTTCATGTCTGATCCTGGAATACCCTGTGAACGCCTTCTGCCTCTTGAGGAACCTCCCCCGAAAAACTCATCAAATATACTGCCGCCTCCAAACCCGCCGAATATATCACCGAAATGCGAAAATATGTCGTTTACATTATCAAATCCCGAGAATCCTGTCGAGTTAACTCCCTGATGTCCGAACTGATCATATCTCTGTCGTTTCTGCTGATCTGAAAGTACTTCGTATGCTTCCGCGCATTCTTTGAAATTTTCTTCGGCTTCTTTGTTTCCGGGATTTTTGTCCGGATGGTATTTCATCGCAAGTTTTCTGTATGCAGATTTTATTTCGTCATTAGACGCACCTTTGCCTACACCAAGTATTTCATAATAATCTCGTTTTGTCATTTCTTATTCCTTTTCTGCAGATACAATTACTTTCGCAAATCTGATTACCTTGTCTTTTAGTTTGTATCCTTTTTCAACCACTTCTGTTACAGTATGCGGAGGAACATCTTCCCTTTGTACCTGAAGCAAGGCATCGCATGTATTAACATCAAATTCTTTTCCAACCATATCAATTTCTTCAAGACCTTCGTTCTTTAACGTATTCTTAAATTTGTCCGCTATTAACTGAATACCCTGTTTTAATGTTTCAAAGTCTTTTGTCTCCCCCTTTTCAATAGAATCAATAGAACGGTTTATGTCATCATAAACGGGAAGAAGAGATTTTATTAAATCTTCAGAAGCGTACTTTATATAATTTGTAACTTCATTGTCTGAGCGCTTTTTGTAGTTCTCAAACTCAGCGGCTTTACGTATGTAAGCATCCTTGTAATATTCAATTTCACTCTTTAGCTTCTCTGTTTCACTTTGTTGAACCTCTTCAGTATTATCCTTTACACCCGATGTGTTTTCTTCTTGGTTTGTTTTATCACCGTGTTTTTTCTCTTCCGTGTGTGTTTTATGTTTATCGTTTTTCTTCATTTAATATGTATTACTCCTGTCTATTGGTTTAATTCTGATATTAATTTTGATGTATATTCAACTAAAGAAATCATTTTTGCGTAGTTCAATCTCTTCGGTCCTATTATTCCAATTTTTCCGTTTACACCCCCTATGGAATAATCCGCACAAACAACTGAATAATCCTTAAGTTTCTTCTCATCATTTTCAGAACCGATTTTTATGCTGACTTCATCCTTGTTCTTTCCTGGATTCTGGAAAATATGAATGACTAAATTTTTGTTTTCAGTTAAGGTTATTATATTTTTAAAATTATCGTGATCTTCAAATTCCGGCTGCCTGATTATTTCTCCTGTTCCGGAAATATGAACCTTGTTTCCTTTTTCTTCCTCGCTGTTTATTTTACCGATTGAATCAAAAAATAACTGCAGGAGTTCCGGTTCCTCATTCTTAAAATCGCTTATCCTTTCTGCAAATGTCTCCTTTATCTGAAGCAGAGTCAGTCCGGCAAGCCTTTCGTTTATAATCTGAGTTATCTTTTCTACCTTTTGAAAATGAATCTCGTTATCAATTTCCATGATAAGAGTTTTTACATATCCTGATTTTATCGTAATTACTAATAAAAGTTTATAAGCCGAGATTGAAAACACTTCAAGTTTCTCGAAAACACCCGAACTTAAGAACGGTTGGGTTACTACCGCAAGTTGATGTGAAATCATACTTAACAGCTTCGAAGTAGCAGAAAGCAGGTCGTCCGAATCATATATGTTGTTCTTGCTTTCCTCTATATTGTTCTTTATAAGGTCTAATTCATTCTTGTTCAGATTTTCCCTGCTCATTAACTCGTCAACGTAATATCTGTATCCTTTGTCAGTAGGTTTTCTTCCTGCTGATGTATGCGGTGTCTCGAGAAGATTCAAGTCTTCAAGGTCGCTCATTACATTGCGAATAGTCGCAGATGAAAGATTCAATCCTGTCTGCTTCGAAATTAATCTTGACCCGACAGGTAATCCGTACCTTATAAAATTGTCAACAATGTACCTTAGAACTTCTTTTTCTCTATTTGAAAGATTTTCAACCATTTATATTAGCTAAACACTCAAAATAATAACTTTAAAAATTTAATAAAATTCATATTTTCGTTTGATATATGTGGAAAGCTTCTCTAACGGTATAGTTTTGCTTTTATAATCCTGAAAAATCCTGTTATTCTCAGTCCTATAAACAGCAAACTGTATAAAAATGGATTATAATTATGCTTCTTAAAATATCTGAGGCAATCGTTATTCCATATCTTTATCATTCCTGACCTGTCTTTGAAAACGCTTATACCTTCCATGTGCTTCACTTTTGCGTCGGGAAAGAATACAAGTTTGAATCCCGCATCCGATATTCTCTTGCAAAAATCCACATCATTATAAAACATTATAAACCTTTCATCCAGTCCGCCTACGGATTCAAGAACTTTCCTTTTCATTAGCAATGCGGCTCCCATTGGCTGATCAACTTCTTTAAGAGTATTGTGATCAAAATATTTCATTTTCCATCTTGAGAAAAACTTACTCTTTGGAAACAGTGTCGCAAGCATCAGCATTTCTGAAAACATGTCCCAGTATGTAGGAAATGTTCTGCATGAAAACTGTATGTCCCTGTGAAAAGAAAGCAGTTGCGGCGCTACAACGCCCACGCCTTCATGGTCGTCAAGATATTTCATCATATCCGCGACTGCACTGTCTAATATTTCCGTATCCGGATTTAAAATAAATATGTAGTCACCGGTTGATGCATGTATTGCCTGATTACATGCTTTCGTAAATCCAAGGTTAGAATCGTTTTTAATGAAAACTATATTCTGGTCAGTAACACGTAGAAAGTTTTCTATCGTTTTTACCGTATTGTCAGTCGATGCGTTATCAACTATTACGGTTTCTAACTTAAGACCGGGTACCCTTGAAGTCGCATGAAAAAGCATGTTTAAGCATTCTGCTATCTCATCTTCGCTGTTCCAGGTTACGAGTGCAATTGTAAGTGATGACATTTTAATATTTCACCAGCCTTGTATCTTTTTTGAATTCCTTATCGTTCCTTTTAGGATAATCAAGCATATAGTGCAGTCCCCTTGATTCTTTTCTCTTTATCGCAGATTCTATTATCATGTATGCAACCAAAACAAGGTTCCTTAATTCAAGTATCTCAACAGTTACCTTTGTTCGTTTATAATAATCTTTTATCTCATTCCTTAACATTTTTATCCTTCGGAATGCGCGTTGAAGTCTTACTGTATTTCGCACTATCCCAACGTAATCGTTCATCAGTTCCTTTATCTCCCTTTTGTCGTGTGATATCAAAACCCATTCATCAGCATTAATTGTTCCTTTGTCATCCCAGTCTAATATTTCCTTGTTTAGTTTCTGGATTCCGCTTCCGTTCTTGCTCTTCGAGAATACTGAGCTAATATTCTTCTTAATGAACTTATATATTCCGTCTGAAAATACTACCGCTTCCAGCAATGAATTTGAGGCAAGTCTGTTAGCACCATGTACTCCTGTCATAGTCACTTCCCCGCAGGCAAAAAGGTTTTTCAATGATGTCTTGCCGTTAAGGTCTGTTGTTATTCCTCCGCATGCGTAGTGTGCTGCCGGCACTACAGGTATCATTTCCTTCGTAATGTCTATTCCTTTTGAGAGACACGTCTTGTATATGTTCGGGAAATGTTTCTTCACTTTATCAGCACCTATCGGTTTTGTGTCAAGATATACAAACTTGTCACCGCTTTTCTTCATTTCATTATCAATAGCCCGTGCAACTATATCACGCGGAGCAAGTGATTTCCGCTTGTCATATTTATGCATGAATTCTTTTCCGTTCTTTGTTCTTAATACCGCTCCCGCTCCTCTTACTGCTTCAGATATCAGGAATACTTGTGTGTCGTCGTCAATATCCTTTTCGTATAGAGATGTCGGATGAAACTGTACAAATTCCATGTTCTCTACAATGCATCCCGCTCTGTATCCCATTGCAAAACCATCACCGGTTGCAATCGCAGGATTTGTAGTGTGCAAATACACCTGTCCTAATCCCCCGGTAGCTAATATAGTATTTCTTGATACTATCTTCTCAACTTTCTTTCTCTTAATGTTGTATGCGTATACACCAAAACAGGCATTCTTTTCTCTGTTTTTTCTTGTATGTCTGTATCTTTTACCTAATTCTTCCTGGTTCTTTTTCAGGTTTCTTTTGGTTAACAGGTCAATCGCAAAATGGTACTCAAGTACATCAATATTATTGTTTATCGATACCTCATGTAGCAATGCTCTCTCGATTTCTTTTCCTGTCAGGTCTTTTGCATGTACTATCCTGCTCTTTGTGTGTCCGCCTTCTTTACCGAGTAATAGCTTTCCGTTCTCCCGGGTAAATTTTACTCCTAAATCTAATAGTTCGTATATCCTCGTTGGACCCTCTTTTACAATCTTTTCTACAGCATCAAGATGACAAAGGTCGCCGCCGCATGACATAGTATCTTGAATATGCAGCTCAAAATTGTCATCATCAGCAAGAACTGACGCTATTCCCCCCTGAGCATAATTAGTATTAGATTCTGCTTTCTTCTTCTTTGTTACAATCAACACTTTTCCTAACGTGCTAAGCTTCAAAGCAAGCGAAAGTCCTCCAATACCGCTGCCAACAATTAGAAAATCAGTAATCATATGTTTTAAAAATACATCTTAATTCGCGTATTTAAAATGTAAAAGGTATTTGTTATTAAAGTCTCAACAAAAAAGGCTTTCGGATTGAAAGCCTTTCAAAAATAAATTTATTTAGTTATTCATTTTGAGCCGAGTTTTACTGTTACCATTATTTCTTCCGTTCCTCTTTTCAAAAATACCATCACTTCCTGTCCTGGTTTATACTCGCCTAAAGCTGCAGTATAATCGTACAGATTGTTTATTTCCTTGTCTCCGAATTTTATCATTATATCTCCCGCAAGTATTCCTGCATTTTCTGCAGGGCTTCCTGCCTGAACACCTGATATCTTATACCCTGCATCAGAATAGCTGAAATCAGGTACTGTACCTACATATACTCTTACAGTTTTTCTTTCACCCTTATTTTCCTCTTTATTGACAACCACTTTGGTAAGCTCAGGCTTATC
>JBHELA010000027.1:0-6089 GCA_041859005.1 Ignavibacteria bacterium | reverse complement strand
CTTTAGATTTTTTCAAAGCTGCCAGCACAGAAGAGCATGAAGGTTCGGCAAAAATTCCTGTTGTCATAGCAAGTTCTCTTTGTGCATTCATTATTTCATCATCAGTGACAGTTACAGAGAATCCTCCTGATTCTTTAACTGCTTTTGATGCCATGTAAGCATTGCTGGGTGCAGATACTGAAATTGAATCAGCAACAGTTTTGGGATTTACAGCATTCCTGTATTTACCTGTCTGAATAAAATTATGTATAGCATCTGAGCTTTCTGCCTGAACACATACTAATCTTGGTAGCTTGTTAATAATCCCGGCTTCTTTTAAATCATAAAACGCTTTGTATATTCCTGATATTATAACTCCGTCACCGACAGGGATTAATATTGCATCCGGAGATTTAAATCCGTTCTGTATAAATATTTCAAGTCCTGCCGATTTCTTTCCTTCGATAGTTAAAGGATGGTATGCAGTGTTTCTGTTTAAACCTTTATTCTTTTCTGTGTATTCGAGTGATAGTCTGAAAGCATCGTCATAAGTACCGTTTACTTTTCTTACATCAGCACCATAAATATTCATTTGTAACAGCTTAGCTTTGGGTGCAGATTCGGGAACAAAAATAACAGCTTTCTTTCCTGCCGATGCGCAGACTGCTGCAAGAGAACTTGCAGCATTGCCTGTTGATGCAGTGACAATAGTATCTTCGTTAATTCTATTAGCTTCTGCTACAACAAGGAATGAAGCCCTGTCTTTAAAGGATCCGCTGGGATTAAGTGAATCGTTCTTTATCCATATATTATCAAAGCCTGTATGCTTGTTAAGGTTGGAGAATCTTAAAAAAGGAGTATTGCCGCATTTATATTCGGGGAAATACTTTTCTTCAACAGCAGAGAAAAGATTCATATCCGTATTATCCTTCGTGAACTTCTTCCCAATAGAATCATAATCAAACTTAGCAAGAAGAACACCTTTCAATGGTTCTCCGGGCTTATAATCAGCAGAACAGGCTGGACAAAGATATTTTACTTCGTCCCTATTATAAGTTTTGCCGCAGTTTGAACATTCGTAATGCATATTATGGATTATTCATTTTATAAACGAGTCCTGCGTAAACAGCTGCACATTCGCTTAGGTGCTCTACGGGTGAATTTTCATTAGGCATATGTGCAAGCACTTCATTGCCGGGACCGAGACCTATGCAAGGGATTCCATGCATACCTGCTATTGCAACACCGTTGGTACTGAATGTCCACTTATCAACTTTAGGTTCGCGGTTAAGAATATTCTTATACGCAAAGACTGCATCCTTCAAGAACAAAGAGTTTTCAGAAATCTTCCACGTTGGGAAATATTTCTCTGTCGGATAAACAAGTCCAGTAAATGCTTTCTCTTCATACATAAGAACTTCAACTTCTGCATCAGGATATCCTGCAAGCTTTGCAGCTTGTTTAACTTCTGCAACCGCTGATTCCTTAGTCTCGCCGAAAGTGAGACGCCTGTCAAGCTGAATGCTTGCTGAGTCAGGAACTGCACATTGAGAAGGCGAATTAAAGAACACCTGCGTAACACAAACAGAACCCTTGCCAAGGAATTCATCAGACGCAAGTTTTTCGTTTAACTTTTCTATTTCAAGAGCTATGCGTGATATCTTATATATTGCATTATCACCCCGTTCGGGAGCAGAGCCGTGGCAGGAGAAACCTTTTACTTTAACCATGATTTCCATTCTGCCTCGATGACCGCGGTAAATGTTCATGTTGGTTGGTTCTGTGAGTACAACCATTTCGGGTTTTATCTTATCTTCATTAATAATGTACTGCCAGCAAAGACCGTCGCAGTCTTCTTCCATAACGGTGCCCGTGAAATAAATTGTGTAATCTTTATTCAGTCCGAGTTCTTTTATGAGCTTGCCTGCATATACCATTGAAGCCATACCGCCTTTCTGGTCAACAGAGCCGCGTCCCCACACTTTGCCGTCTTCTATCTTTGGGGTAAACGGGTCGAAGTTCCAGAGCGACATTTCCCCGGGATAAACAGTATCTATATGAGCATCGAATGCAATAACTTTCTTTCCGTTTCCTATTCTTCCTATAACGTTTCCGAGTCCGTCGATTGTGACTTCATCGAATCCCTCCTTAAGCATCTTTGCTTTGATGAGTTCGATAACATCTTTCTCTTTACCTGAAAAAGAAGGAGTTCTAATCAGGTCGCAGAGAAATTCTGCTGTATCTTTTTCGAGTTCTTTAGCTCTTTTATAAATCTTATCGTACATTATTTAAAACCTTTCCCAGAGTTTGACTGTAAGTTCTTTTGATTTTGCTGATGCTTCTTCTTCGTTCACATCAATTTTTAATATTTTGTTTTCCATCAATACTTTTCCGTTTGCAATAGTAGTATCGACAACAGACTGCGATAAACCGAATATTATATGCCCAAGGTATGTGTTCTCATCAAGCGGTGTAGGCGGATAATAATCCATGAGTACAATATCCGCAGCGGCATTTTCTTCTATAGTTCCGAGCGGCACGTTCCAGTATCTTGCTGCAATTTTCCTGTTGTTATTCAAAAGAGTGTTAGCAACTTCCATGAACCCGCATGTGGGATTTGAATTTCTAATATGCTGAGCCCAGAGTGCAACACGAAGCTCTTCAGGCATTTTCACCGTCATAGCGTCTGTGCCGAGCCCAACAAGGATTCCCTTTTCCTGCATCTTTATTATATCTGCAATGCCGACTGCATTGTTAAGATTAGACTGCGGATTATGAACGACTGCCGTGCCATTCTTTGCGAGTATATCCATTTCGTTTTCATTGATGTGAACGCAGTGAATTGCAAGACTTTTATTTCCAAGTATATTAAACTTATCAAGACGTTCTACAACACGCATTCCAAAGTTCTTTACGTTAAACTCTTCATCAGATTCTGCTTCAGCGACATGAACGTGGAAACCTGTGTTAAGGTCATTTCCAAGCTTCGATGCTTTCTCGAGCGTCTTATCGCTGAGAGTAAATGCTGCATGAAGTCCGAACATTCCTTTAAGCTGTTCGTCATTATTCTTCTGACACTGTTTGATAAACTCAGTGTTTTCCTCGAGACCTTCTTCAGCAATCTTTTCACCGTCACGGTCTGATACTTCGTAACAGAGCGAAGCACGAAGACCTGTTTCCTTTACAGCTTTTGCAATCAGATTAAGAGAGCCTTTTGCAGAAAAAGGACTTGCATGATGGTCTATTAAAGTTGTAGTACCATGCTTGATTGCATTGATAGCCATTATCAGGGCGCTGTAATAATTTGTATCGGCATCGAGCTTTTTATCGAGCCGCCACCAGAGGTTTTCAAGTACTTCGTTGAAATTCTTAGAAGGACTTGCCTTGCCGAGTCCGCGGACAAGCGTACTGTAGAAATGCATGTGTGCATTGATGAAACCGGGCATAACGACTTTGCCGTGAGCGTCGATTACCTTATCGTATTTGCCGGTAAAGTTCTTTGTTTCATCTATCTTCTTTACTTTATCGCCTTCAATGAGTATTGAATGATTATATAGTACCTTCGGATTTTCACCGAGAGTGATTATAATACCGTTTTTAATTAATATATTGTTCAATGTTTTATGTTTTATTATGCTTCGTTTAATACGCTCATTTCTTCTGGTGTTCTTTCCCTCATGTACAATGCACCCGCAAAGCACTTCTGGGCGCAGATTGAACAGCCTATGCATTTTGACGCATCGGTAACCGGGACTTTTCTGCTGTCGAGTTCTATAGCAAGGTACGGACAGCGTTCGCAGTTGCCGCAGTGCTCGCAAAGTTCTTTGTTGACTGCAGAGATTTTCTTAACAGGTGTTAGCTCCATGAATCCTGTGATAGGATTCGGGAATGCGTAACCGATAAGCTCGCCGACGGAGTTCAAGCCGCGTTCTTTAAGCAAATAACTAAGACCCGAATTAAGGTCGTTAATTATTCCGTAACCGTATTTCATAACAATTGTGCAGAACTGTACTGTCTTTGCACCTAGTGCAAGAAAGTCTGCCGCTGCTTTATAGTCCATCGGTCCGCCGTTACCCGAGACTGTTATGCCGTGACGCGCAACGTTAGCAAGAGTAAGATTGCTGATTGGAATAACACCTTCACCCGAAAGACCTATAACAACACCATCTTCCCAGTTCTCCTTGCTGCCTTTTCTGAATGAAAGAGCAGGGAATGTGTTAGCAAGAGTAACTCCTGCTTTTTTATCGGGATATTTATCAAACACTTCTTTGATAGCAGACATGATTGGATAGATTGATGTAACTGCTGCTGTAAGCTTGAACAATTTCGGAATTTCGGGATTACTTATCTGCATCACCCAGTCAATAATCTTTGCTGTTAGTTCTGCATCCTGAGAGACTATATCCCCTTTGGTGCCGTCGCCGCCCTGCGGACAGGAAAGACTGTACTCGATTCCCATGACGCCCGCAGATTCAAGTTTCGTTGTATTCGACTGCCATACTTTCATATCTTCTTCGTCGTTTCCTGTTACAGGTCCACCTGTTGAAGCGAGAGTAAGCCTGTCGGGATATTCTGCAACGAGCTTCTTAATTTCTTCGCATACGCGGTTAAGCGGATGTCCCGAGACGTTATCGCAGTTTCCGTAAGTTGATTGTGTAACGGCAAACATGTACTCTGCGGGAATATGAATATCAACGTTATCAAATGCAGTCTTCATCACACCGCCTGCCCATCCTGCTTCGTATGCTTTCTTCATCTGCTCGTAACCGTCGCTCGGAGGAGCTGCGGAAAGCAGGAATGGTGAAATAATTTTTCTGCCGAAGAAATCAGATTCAAGAGATACGGGAAGCAAGTCTTTGCCCGCAAGCTGAACACGGCTCTTTACATTCTTTTTGATTACTGGTTTTGGATTATTGAATATGTAAGCATCGACCTGAGCGGCTGTGTTCTTTCCTGCGGCAACAGCTTCTACGACAGTAGTAGGTCCGTTAACCATATCGCCTGCGAAGAACAGACCTTTCTTCCTTGCGGGTTTTATGGATGACTTACTACCGACAGATATTACGACTATATCAAACTTTCTGGTCTGCGGGTTTGCATTCTTATCGGGCTTCATCTTTGCAGGATGGAACTTCTCGCCCTTCGGCAATAAAACTTTTGAAGTCTTAAGAGATTTTATTTTCTTAAGCTTGCCTTTTGAAGCACCATTAATTGTATCAACTTTTGTTCTGCCGGTGATTTCAATTCCGTATTCAAGAATAAGGTCGCGTTCATGCTTTGTGAGCGGCATTTCATCAAACTTCTCGAGGCATATCAGTTCTACGTTCATGGCACCGCGCAACTTTGCAGTTACGGCAACGTCAACGGCTATTGCACCACCGCCAACGACGGCAACGCTCATACCTTTTATGTTCAGGGACTTATTGTTTTCAAGATATTCAATCCAGTGATAAGCAAAGTCCTCGCCCTTTATGTTAAGACGGTTTTCTACATCGAGACCCGAACTGACGATTACTGCGTCATACTCAGAGAGAAGCTCTTCGGGCTGAACAACGGTTGCATTAAAGATGAAGTTTATATCGCCGAGCTGTTTCAGAAAATCTATATCAGAATAAAGTACACTTTTATCGAGACGGATTTCAGGAATAAGATTGCACATTCCTCCCGGATTTTTATCCTTTTCGAATATATCAACCTGATAACCTTTTTGAGCAAGCACCGAGCATGCACCAAGTCCTGCGGGACCCGAGCCGACGACTGCTATCTTTTTGCCGTTTGGCTGAGCGAGTTTAAAATCGGGCATCATATTGATTTCTTTTGCCTTCTTAATAATCGTTGCCTGAACGGGAGGAATGCTAACTGCATTATCGAAAGTCTTATGGACACATGCTTTCATGCAGTGGTAATCGGGGCAAACGTATCCGCAAATACCGCCGAGCGGGTTACTGCCCATAATAATTGCAGCAGAGCGCTGAAAATCCTGAGGCAAGCCTCTTTTTGCAGCCATAATAAAATCAGCCGGAGAACAGTCAACGGGACACGCTTCTTTGCAAGGTTTTTCCTCGCAGAATTCGCATCGGGAAAACTCTGACCTGAGCTGAGCATCAGTT
>JBHELA010000025.1:0-13664 GCA_041859005.1 Ignavibacteria bacterium | reverse complement strand
ATTAAATTTTAACTTTATGTTTTTTATTGTAATCAATAGATATACGGGAAGTAATAATAATGCCGCAAAGAATTTTGCCTTTATGACTCCAAGAGCTTTTTCCTCGGCCACAATCAAAAAATATAATATTAAAGCCGTGTTTAAGACAATCTCTAAAGCTGAAATAATCAAAAATTTGTTAGCCTGATTTTTTAGCCTGTAAAAATTTTTAGGTATTATAGAAAAATTAATGAAATATGTCATCAGGATCGTTAATGCAAAATACGGATAAAATGCTATTTCGATAAATATCTTATTAACAAAGCTGTTTAACACAAAAAACAAACCTATAAATATTAAGGATAAAATATTTATTGAAATAAATATTGAGCCAAGAAACTCTTTTTTCTCCGTTTCTTTATAATCCCAGTACAACCTTATTATTGAACGGTCAAGAGCAAAAGTAAAGAATACGGTTGAAAGAGATTGAAGTACAAGCATAGCGTTAGTAATTCCGAACTCATCCGGAGTCAGATATTGGGTGTATAAGGGAAGAAGAGCAAAAGATACGAATTGCGGAAGCAAATTGCCAAGAGTATAAAGGAATGTGTTTTGAAAAAGTTTATTCACAAAATATACACGAAAAAATCAATGTAATCTGACTTTTATTTTCCATAAAAATGTGCCAATTATTTTTGCGGGAATCAAAACAAGTGTTAAAATTCCGCCTACTATTATCTTAGACAATAACGAAATCATCATATTTGAGCAGAGATAAAGCTCTTCAATACCTTTTAATTTAACAATCTGCCTTAGTATATTCTTAATTAAGAAAAGTCTGTATATAGTTATCGGATGTCTTTTGGCAATTAAAAGTGTTTCGTATTCATCCATAAATTTTTTGCTTTGATAAATTGTTTCAATTTTATTTGTGAACATATTGCTATTTGCCCATTCGGCCAAAGTTGGTTCAACGTGCCTTATAGCCATATATTCATTGATGAAACCTATTTTATTCGAAAACAATAAATATTCCATATGGAACCATTGATCCCAGTAATGATACGGCTTAACAGAGATACCTTTAACTTTAAAAAACTCTTTTCGGTACATTGCAGAAACTTGTGACCATCCATATTTCTCTTTTCCACCTATTAAGTGATACTCCAAATGTTTATAAGGATTATATGCACCGGTTTCTTTAACGCTGCTTGATACTTCCGTAAAACTTCCGTCATTCTCTTGAAATTTTTCCTTGCCGTAAACAAAAGAAACACTCGGGTTTTTGTCTAAAAAATCAGCCATTTTTTGAATTGTATCCGGCAAGAGTTTGTCTCCTGCGCCGAATATCATAAAATATGGTGTTTTTACTAAGTCAATCCATTTTTCAAATACGAATGGGACTCCGATATTAGTATCATTTTTTATGAAGAATATTCTATCATTATTGTATTTTTCTAGAATTTGTTGATTCTCTTTTATAATATCAATATTATCGGGAAAGTTATCATCAACCACGTAAATCAGAAAATTCTCAAAATTTGAATACAATAAAGATTCGATTGATGGAATTATTAACCGGGGATCATTATATGTACCAAATACTATTGTTAGTTTAGTTTCCATTAAATCTATACAACCTAATCGTTCTTTGTATTTCTCTCATATTTAACTCCGGTCAAATACAATCTATTTCCGTCATTATCCTCAATGAATGCATTTGGATAAGGGTCGGTAAGTGATCTGATTAAGTTATAAAGTTGTAATAAAGATTTATTCTTGAATTCTTCAGCCGTAATCTTACTTTGATTAGGTTTCCGTCTTTTACAATAACAACCTTTACTTAAATTGTTCTTTATAGGAATTATATTTGGATATAGATCAAACAATTTGTTTAATAAAGTTTTTGTTGACGAAATAATGTTAGTGAATATTTGATCCATGTTATCACCTTTTAAACTCAATGGAGTTTTTAGCCAAATGTCACCGGAATCGATATTTTTATTCATTCTAAACAAAGAACATTTTGTTTCTATTATACCATCTATTATTTGATTCTGAATAGGGGAGCCGCCTCTATAAAAAGGTAAATCCGAAGGATGTACCCCTAAACACAAAATATTTTCTGTGATATTGTCAGGGATAAACCAACTCCATCCTACAAATATTATTATATCTATACTTTTAAAGCTGATAATAGAGTTAATTAATTCATCATTATCTGTTATTAATGATATGTTTTTTACCCTTGGATGTTTTTTTATATCTTGATAAACTTCTAGGGCCCAGTTCCTATATCCGCAGTACAATATTTCTAAATCTCTCATTTTTTCTTAAATTCTACTTTCTTAATAATCAATTTCCCCTTATCATCCTGAATATATCCATTAGGATAAGGATCCTCTAAACAACGGAAAAAATTATACAATTGTTCTGTATTCATGTTTTGTATATCGTTTTTAGTAAGACAACTATCTTCTGGATTACGCTTATTTCTAATTTCTTCTTCTTCCGGCCAAGCATGCCATATAATATTGGGATAATCATCAAAAAACCGATTAAAGAGAACTATACTTGTTGATGTCATTTGTTCTAAGATATCTGCCATATTGCCTGATAGGTCTAAATCAACCTCATGCGAAAAAAGGCGATTATGTGTATGTGCTCTCTTTGAATTCTCCTCAAATGTAAAACTGAATATTCTATGTTTTGTTCGGGTAATACCATCTAAAATTTGAAGTTGTAATGGAGTTCCATAAGAATATCTATCAAGTTCTGCGCAATGTACACCAATAGCAGTGATATTTGAAGATATCTCTTTACTTAACTCATCACTCCATCCGCATGATACCAAGAGGTCATAATCCGAGACATCCACCAAATTTAAATCATTGATTGTTTTTATGAGAATACTTTCATTAATTTTGGGATGTTTTTTTAAATATGGAAACACCTTCAGTGCCCACTCACGATATGCTAAATAAACTATTTTCAAAATTCCTCCGATAAAAATAATTTTATGCTTTTTATGATATCCTCAGTATTTGTCCACCATCCTGATGGTATAGAAATATTTTTATTAATAAATGAATCAGTTCCATTAAATGACTTACCTGTATTATTAAAACAAGTGTAAATATCATTTCTTAAATGTACTGATGAACATCCAATTGAAGACTTTCTTAGGAAATCAATCATTTTATTCTTTTCCTTTGTAAACAAAGAATAAACCCAAAAAGATGGTAAAATTTCATTTCTATTGTCAATAGTTGAAATTCCTGAAATATCATCAAAAGCAGCTTTTAATATTTCAGAATTTGTTTTTTGCTTATCAAGAAGTTCAGGAACTTTGTTCATTTGTTTTAATCCAATAAAACCATTTATATCATTCATCATGGCACCATAACCACGAATTTTAATATCACATAAACTAGAAATCTCTCCGAATTCATCTCTGAATTTATTCCTTTCTATACCATAATCACGCATTAAAAGTGCTTTTGAATACATTTCAGTTGTACTAAAACTTATAGCTCCACCTTCGATTGAATTAGGAAGCCTGACCGGTCCAAAGTTAAAGCACACTATATCAGTTCCTGTATTACCTATGAAATTATTCTTGTATTGTGCTCCGAAAGATTCTGTAGCATCCTCAACAACATATAATCCATTTTCCTTTCCTAATTTATTAATCTCATCGATATAACCGGGATAACCGCACCAGTGATAATGGAGTATTGCTTTTGTTCTGGTAGAAATGTTTTTCTTAACCTCATCAGGGTCTAAAGTCCCTGTTGATGGGTCAATATCGACCCATTTCACTTTTAATTTGTTGGTTAAAATTGGTTGTGTTGAGGCAAGACAACTCATTGGAGAAGCTATAACCTCAGAATCGATTGGAAGTTCCAGAACATCAAACGCAATTTGTAACGCATGGTTTGAAGTTGAGGTAGTCATGATGAGTGGATTGCCGATGTACTCTTGAATTTTTTTCTCAAATAGTTTTGAGAATTTTCCGTAAGAGATTTTTCCGGAGTAAATAATTTCTAATAGCTGGTCTTTTATTCCGTTTGGCATATAAACCTTATACAAAGGTATCATTTACCAGCCTTTTTTAATGACATTAGCTATAAACTCTCTATCATCTCTATCAACCCACCATCCGCAAGGAATATGAAGCATTTTGCTGTAAAAACTATCTAAGCTGTGAAGCTCACTATTCCCTTTCCCTAAAAAAGAGTGTAAGTCATTTCTTTTATGCAGTTCAGATGCTGAAATTCCATGTTCATTTAATTTGCGAATTAGAGCTTCTCTGTTTTCAACCTTTAAAGTGTACAACCAGTACGATGGTTCACTTTCTTCGTAATATTGCAAAAGCTCTATTCCGGGAATATCTTTCAAAGCATAATCGAAATATTTTCCATTATCTATATATCTTGATATTATTTCTTCAATATACTTTAACTGGCATAATCCAATCGCTGCATTTACATTATTCATGTGGTATTTATACCCCTGAATATTTATATCGTTATCCATTCTTGTCTGATTTTTAACCAATCCAAACCATCTTATCAATTTTGCCTTCTCATAATTATCTTTATTATCAAATGCTATCATACCTCCGTCAACTGTTGTCAAATGCTTTATTGCCTGAAAAGAAAAGCAAACAAACGGAAAATGATTACCTGTCTTTTTTCCATTAAATTTTGCTCCGAGTGCATGTGCTGAATCTTCAATTATCGGTATACTGTATTTTTCACTTATTTCTTTAAACTTATTAATATTTACAGGAATTCCTGCGTAATCAACCGTTAAAATTGCTTTGGTTTTTTCATTAATTTTTTTCTCAGCATCAATTGGGTCCATACAACCGGTGTTTGGGTCTATATCAGCCCAAACAATTTTAGCACCGGTCATTTTTATTGCAACATTAGTTGGCTCAGCTGTTAAAGGTGTGCTGATAACCTCAGTCCCGGGTTCGGCTCCCGCTAAAATTAATGAAATATGTAATGCTGCAGTACCTGAATTTAATGATACAACATGCTTGTTTCCTAAATATTTCCCGAATTCCGTTTCAAAATCATCAACTACTTTCCCCTGTGCAATATAACCTGAGTATAAAACATCCTCAAGCCTTGGTAGAAGTTGTTCTTTTGGTGGTAAATATGATTTTACTAATGGAATAATCATATTTTTGAAAATTCACCCTCTTCAACACTAACATTGTCTATTTCGTCATCAGATCTTCTGATCAGTGTCCTAATTGCTTTATCATCATAAACGACTTCATCCTGCGAGCAATATTCAGTATTAAGATCGTTATAAGCTTTTTCAATCCACCATGGATCTACTTTAAAATAATCTCCCATATCCTTAGTTCTCTGAAGTTCTTCTTCAGTAATTAATATCTCATGCAGCTTTTCACCTGGATACTTTCCAATAACCTTATAGTCGAATTTTGTTCCGGAATCTTCGGATAAAATTCGTGCAAGATCAATAATTTTTGAAGACGGAGCCTTTTTCACGAATGTTTCACCTCCTATAGTGTTTTCTGTCGCAAAAATAACAAGGTCAATTGCATCACCCAGAGTTAATAGAAACCTTGTCATATTAATATCTGTTATGGATAAAGTCTGACCCAAAGTTAACTGCCTTCTGAAAAATGGTATCACAGATCCTCTTGAGCGCATTACATTTCCGTATCTTACACAACATAGCTTTGTTCCTTTGTTCATAGGCGAGTTATTTGCACTTATGATGAGTCTTTCTTGAATTGCTTTTGTCATACCCATAACATTTACGGGTTTAACTGCTTTATCTGTACTTACAGTAATAACTTTTTTAACACCTTTTTTCAGTGCACATGTTATAATGTTTTCAACACCAAGAATGTTTGTTTTTACGGCTTCCATAGGTGATAATTCACATGTTGGAACCTGTTTTAAAGCGGCTGCCTGATATACAATGTCAACTCCATCCATAGCTTCCTCTACTCTCTTTGAATCTCGGATATCGCCGACAAAAAACTCTAATCGGGGATTATTTTCATAATGAATTCGCATGTCATACTGTTTCTTTTCATCTCTGCTGAGAATTCTGACTTTTGAGGCATTTTCTTTAAGCAATCTATTCGTTATAAAATTACCAAAAGAACCTGTTCCGCCCGTAACTAATACTACTTTTTCTTTGAAACTCATATAGTTTTGATTTAAATTAGTAGTTTATGATTTTATATAATGATTATTTGCAATTTATGATTAAAAAGAGTTGTTATTATTTTAATAATGTATATGCAGAATATTTAAGCCGTTATATCTTTAATGATTTTAACCGGATTACCGGCTGCTAATACATTCGAAGGTATATTTTTTGTCACAATACTTCCCGCACCAATAACACTTCCCTCGCCAATTGTGACCCCCGGCAATACAATAACATTAGCTCCAAGCCAGCATCCTCTTTTTAATACTACATCTTTAACTATCGATCCCTGATCAATAATTAATTGTCCCGGATTATCAAATTTATGATTTGTTGTATAAATATGCACTCCGGAACCCATCAGGACATTATCCTCTATTGTTATCAAACCTCCATCATAAATTGGCTCAGCAAATAACATTGAAGTTGGTCTGACTATTACATTTTCTCCAATGTGTATTTTTGAGCATGCTATAGCATATGCACCGGGTCTGAATTCAGCACCATTCCCAAAATATTTAAACATTTTCTTACATATTTTTTTTCCCATTGTTTTGAAATACAATTTATAATGGGTGATTGGAATGTCAGGTCCTAATCTGTCTGCTTTTATCCAGAACTTATATCTTTCTATTATTTCCATGCTATTACCAAATTGTATAACCGCCATCCACTACTAAATTATGTCCCGTAACATAAGTTGAAGCATTGGAGGCAAGAAAAATAAGAGCACCGTTTATTTCTTCTTTCCTTGCTTTTCTGCCTAAAGGAACTTTATTTCCGTACTTTTTATTAAAAGCTTCATTTTCTGTTTCATAATATATACCACCGGGTGTTATTGTATTTATCCTTATATTGTATTTTCCGTAATAAGCAGCAAGGTATCTCGTAAACGCATTGAGTCCGCCTTTTGCCGCATTATATACTCCATGTGAATATATTTGCTTTATTTCTGAAGAATCTTTAACATATACCTCGTTTAAATTCGAACCTTCATAAATTCGTTGGTCGTTACCAACAATGCCATAAATAGAAGAGATATTTATAATTGAACCGGATTTTCTTTCCTTCATAGAATGAACAAATGTTTGAATAGTAAGAAATGGTATTGTAAGGTTTCCCAATAATCCAATTTCCCAACCTTCTAATGAAACTTCCTCAAAAGGTAAATAAAAATCACTGCCTTTTGCTGTCGTTGAGTTTATTAGCACATCCACTTTCGATTCTTTCTCTAAAATTTTATCTCTAAGAGAAATTAAATCCTGTTTTTTGGTTGCATCTACAGCTTCGACAAAGAAATTATCCGGGTATTTTTTTAATAAATGTTTAACTTCATTACTAGTTTCGGATTTAATATCTGCAGAATAAACTATTGACCCGAATTCAAGTAAAGATTTGCAAAACTCAATCCCAAGATACCCGTTACCTCCAAATATTACAGATACCTTTTCATTTAGTTCAAACATATTTGTTCTCCTTTTTTATTGCTTTTTTCGCTTAGTGATATAATTTTATCAACTTCTAAACCCTCTTTTATTGTACAACCGCAAACATCAGTGCCGTATAGAAAATTTTTCATTTGTCTGATGTACTGCAAATTGTAATCTTCTTTATCAGAATAAATAATCTTAGTTTCCTTTGTTTTATATGAAGTAAATTCAATTTTTGATTCAACAAAATTATACTCCAGCATACCCTCTTCAAAATATATAAATCCGGTTCTCTTGACATTGGGATTTAAGAGATTTAAATGTATAACGGTTCTTTCACATCCTTTGTTTTCGGCGATTATATCTGCAAAATCATCTGTGTCAATTTCTAAATCACTAAGTTTATTAACCTTAGCATAAACCTTAGTAAAAGAACCAAAAAAATACTGAGCAAGATCAAGTTCATGGGATAGTGTTCGTAATGCTCCGCCTCCTAATTCTTTCCTCGATACATAACTGATCCTGTAATCTTCATAAGGATGCCAGTATGGTAGGTAATGACCCACTGAAAAGTAAGCAGCAAATGGTCTGCCGAATTTGCTGCTTTTGATTAATTTAGTAATCTCAATAAATAATCCATGGAATCTTAGATTGTATCCTGTATTTCCTTCATGTAAAATTAAATCATTTAAAAGATTAACATTGTTTGTCAATTCATAATAATCATGAACAACAGGTTTTTCAACAAAAATTTTTGCTTTTGATTTTATTAATATGGAGAGATATTTAATATGCAAAGATGTAGGGTTGCTTATTATCACATGCGTTGGATTCCAATCAAGCGCTTGGTTTAAATCATAAAATATCTTAATTTCATCTGAACTAAATGAATCAACTTTTAATTTGCCTTTATTTGTTCTGTAGGCAGCAATATTTTTTTCACCGATATCGATGAGACACCTTAGATGTCTTTGTCCTATGGACCCTAAACCTATAATGAGTATTTTATTCACCCTTTATGGAAATTACGTTTTGGGTTTCAAAGTTCTTTTGAAAGGCTTCTTTGCAGTTTTTATTAATTTCAACAATTTCAGGATGATTATCTAGAAAATTAATTATTTCCGCTATGCTCTTGCTGAATGTTGATTCACCGAAATTATCAAAAATAGCTTTTATTAAGTTAAAATCTTCAATATAATCCAATGTAATTCTGAAATCATGACGTTGAAGATCTTTTGGAATGTTTAAGTCAATTACCCTGAATAAGCCTGTATCGGTGAAATACTTACCCCATACTTCAGTATTTTTACTGTCCTTTATATCACATACTCGTTTCAATGCATCAATTTTGATTCCGTATGAGAAAAAACCATGGGGTAAATCCAGACATCTGATCAAATCTGCATTCGATTTTTTGTATTCATTGATAATCGTTGCTACATATTCATATGAAACTAAAGGACAATCTGCTGTTACATTTACTATATAATCCAGATTAAAGTATATTGCTGCATCATAAAGTCGTTGAAGGACATCTTCTTCGCTTCCTCTGTATATTCCTACGTTTTCTTGATTAGCAATGATTTCAAGCGGGTCATCCTGATTATTATGTGATGTACAAATTATAATTTGATTCAATTCAGGACACAATTTCAATCTGTCTATCATCCACTTGATTATTTCCCGATCAAATATTTTTAGCAATAACTTATATGGTAACCTGGTGGATTTAAGCCTTGCTGTAATTAAAAATCCTGTTCTCATATAAGTTTATTTGTTAAAAAATTCTTTTTTAATAACTGAATTAATGGATATATCCACTGAAAATTCTTTTCCAAACATTTCAGTTACATCAATCTGGGATAAATCTGAAATTTCATGTGATCTCTTAAATAATATCATATCTCTGTTGAATTTTTCACCTTTCTTAATTTCTTTCGACGTAATAGCTGCTTTTTTCATCGGACCGAAAAGTGAATATTTTTTTTCCCCTTCGTTCAATCGCATATATCCATCTCCATTAATTTCACTCAGGATTTCTAATTTATCAGCTATTTCATTAAACATATCTATATTTACTGCAGCTTGCCAGTCACACCTCTCTTCTCCATATTTTGTGGAAATATGCTTCTCAATATAATTCATCCCTGTCGCAGCTCCAAGTAATGTAATGAGAATATTATCCTTTTCATTCCATGCTGTATGATCAGCATATCCGTATTCATATTCAGGAAATAAATTCATTATTCTCCTCATTTTCCTGAGATTAATATCTGAATACTTTGTCGGATAATTCTGAAAACCAAACATCAGTATTATCTTATCATGTTGCAATATATCTAATGCATTTTCAATTTCATTAATACTTGACCCGCCTATTCCTAAAACAATTTTTTGATGTTTCTGAATGCAGAACTTAAGTTTTTCGAGCAAGTAAAAATCATTTAAACAAGTTGAGTGTATTTCAACAAGAGTTGGATTGAATTTCATTCCAAATTCAATCGATTTTGAATCATTAAAAAGCAGCATTAACTCTTTTTCGCTTTTATTAGTTGTTGTCAGTATGTCTGTCCACTGCTCTTTACTGAGCATCCATTTCTTTAGAATGTTATATAAATTATAACCGGAATCCATATATTCATCCAAATCCAGTAAAAGGTGATATTTTATTATGTCGGCTTTTGATTTTGTAATAATATTACTGACAAGATCTACAAAGAATTTAAAATCCCCTTCATGATGCCAGGCCGTTTCTGCTATCAATTTGATTTTATTATTCATAAATGATTCGTTAATGGGAAGAAAAAATGGGATAAGCTTAGGAAATATTTTCCCATCTCATTATGCAATGTTTATCTCCTGAAACAATCGAACATTCGCGTGTTAATTTAACTCCGGGTAATAGTCTTTCAGTAAACGTAGCATCAGATTTGCAAAAAGAAAATGCAAACTCCCCCAATCCTTCGCAAATTAAAACGTCTCTTAATGGACATCTGTTATACCTTACTTTCAAAACATTTGATCCGGATTCAAGTACTTCACAATACGGACTCTGATTTGGATATCTTTCATAATGTTCCCTGAATTTATTGAACCTCTCCTGAGTCTTTTCATTTATATCTTTGAATATATCTTCATAATACTGTATCATGTATTCAGAAGCAGCGGCATCAGCAATTTCAATTGCTTCGTTAATTGATAATTTCAACTTTAACGCCTTTAAGAAACATAATGTTGGGGCGGTTTCCTTTTTCTTTTTATAAAATATCTCGTCCTTTATTATATCCGTTTTTTCATTTTTCATCAATACAATAACAAATAAAATAAAATTAATTTTAAACCGTTAATTAAATATAATTGGTTTTATTTAGTAGTATTCTTCTAAGAAATTTAATCAAATACATAATTAATCAACACAACTTTTATTTTATGTTCTATAATCTTAATAAAATCTCATATTCTTGGACTATAATACTCTTGTTCCTAGTCTTCTAAGTGCTCTGTAATCTTCTTTTTTCTTAGTGCAACTATTCGCAAAAACCTTGTAATAAAAACATACTTTTTGCAAAATAAAACACTTTTACAATTTCCATTATTCAAAATAGTTAAAATTATTCTTTGTTCTCGAGTCGCAGATCCGCCGTCTTGTTTGGCGGACGACCTCTGCTCTTCGAGTCGTAGATCCGCCGTTTCGTTGGACGGACGAACCCTGCGGTAAAATCTTTTGCCTGATAATAATTTATTTATTATCTCTGTGGGCTCTGTGATTCTTTCTGTGGGCTCTGTGGTAAAATCTTTTCTTTGTGCTAATAAGCAGGTTTTTTTAACCTCCAGATACCGTCTCTTTTTTCAACTATACTGTTATTCGCGAATTTATCTACAGTTTGCCAGAATTCATCTTCTGTGATATCTGTAAAATCCAGAAAATCCTTTAACATACGTTTATCAAGTTTATACTCCTCTTCATTAACATATTTTAATGCTTCTTCCCTTGTCATTTTGCTTTCTCTTATGTACAAAGAAGCGTAGTCCGTTGAAATCCAATGTCCGAATTTCACAAATTTCATCCAGGTATGAACTAAGTACCCTATTGTATCAATCTGGTCATACTGATTTATGAACCCCTCTCTGATCCATTCATTTGTATCTTCAAGTGATTTGAAGCCTCTTGATTTTGCAAATTCAAAGTTTCCATGACTGCTCCAGGGCACATAATAACTTAAAAATACCGGATTTAATTTTGCTTTTGCAATTTCTTCTTTAGTAGGATAAATTCCCGGCTGTACATCTTTCATTGTCAGTGTTTCGTCTAACCACTCCTCCCATGGTACAGGTTTTACTACATCATTATTTATTTGTTCAAGCGCACTCGGCGAGTCTGTGTTTACAGATCCTCCTCTTTCATAATTAGTGTTCTCTCCATATATAATTAAAGGAATGCCAAGATTAATAGCTGTTTTAATCGGATAAGCATAAATACATAAATCAAAATACCATGTTGGCGAACCCAATTGAAAAAATGCCTTTCTGAACATTTTTTTGCATACCTGGGGGTTCAATGACATTACATGAGCATCCACACCAAATGTTCGCAGTAAATTGGACCAGTTATGCCTTCCTGTCTCTGTCCATAAAAAATTGTCTATCGAAACAATAAGCGGATTCATTCCAAGTTTCTCTTTGAAAATATGAGTTTGATAATGACTGTCTTTTCCTCCGCTTGCAGTGATTATGCAATCATAATAATCTCCGTTACTGCCGCGGTATTTATCCGCAAGCTCTTCAAGTTCACTCCATCTTTTTTTCCAGTCAGTTGCTTGTTTATGCTCATGATTTTTACAAGGAGCACATATGCCATCATCATAAAACTTGATGTTAGGTCTTGTATCCGGCATTACACATTTTTTACAGTACTTCATTGTTCTTTATTTTAAGGTTTCGAAAAAATTTACTGCTTTTTTATACTCATTCCATTCACCGGTATCAATCCAGGACTTTTTGCTTATCGGATAAATACCTATTTTATGAGTGTTTTTAATTTTATTTATCAAATCTGTTATATGAAAAAATTCGTTTTGGGGAATGTGCTGTAGAATAGATGATTTCATTACATACATTCCTGTATTGACAAGCAAATCATATTCAGGTTTTTCATTAATATTTACTAATGTACCGCCGTTTGAAACTTCGCAGACACCATAGGGTATATTATAATGCATGACGGATGCCACTAAAGTGATATCATTGTTTACATCAATATGATGTTTTAATAAATCGAAATAATCTGTTTCTATTATGATATCACAATTGGTAATAATAATATTATTGTTAATTTTCTCCTCCAATTGTTTAATAGCGCCTATTGTTCCAAGTGGTTTTCTTTCATGCAAATATGTAATTTTGTATTCGGGTTTCAACTCTTCAAAATATGACTTAATAATTTGTGCTTTGTGGTTAACAGATATGTAAAAGTGATTTACATTATAAGGAAGGAATTTCTCGATTATTATCTCTAAAATTGTCTTATTACCTATAGGTATGAGAGGCTTTGGAAGAATTTTGGTAAAAGGCTCGAGTCTGGTACCTTTTCCACCAGCCATAATAACTATTTCAGCGTTTATACTTCCCTTTGCTGATTGGTTTTCTTTGTCATAAAAAAGATCACTCCACATTAAAACGTCTTGAATCTCATTGTTTTCATTCAAAACGGGGACACATGAAATTTCTCTTCTTGCCATTTCCATCTTAACGAAATCAATATCATAACCATCATTAACAAAGAATGTTTCTTTGAAACAAATAATTTCTGTTTCTGTGTTTAAGTCTCCGTCACTTAATATCCAGCGCCTGATATCTCCATCTGATATTGAACCGAATAACTTGTTGCTTTCATTCACAACAAATAAAATTTTCCCTGCTGTAGTATCAAGTTGCTTCAGCGCGGATTTCACGGTTGTATATTTGTTAATTAATATTTCAGAAAAATGATTTACCAAAAAGAACAATTTTAAAGTTTTTAATATAACAAAATATAAGAATTATTACAATTTA
>JBHELA010000427.1:0-3193 GCA_041859005.1 Ignavibacteria bacterium | reverse complement strand
TTCATCGCAATTGCTTAATCCACCATTTGTAAAATCATTATTATATGAAACTGAATCTTTTATATAATACGGCAGAGTCTGCGGGTTTGAAGAGTTTGGATCGACCCAATCGGGATAAAAGGTTCCGTTTTGATGCCAATAAAAAAGTCCATCAGCACATTCCTGATCTAAAGTTGGCTGCCAAGTGTATCCGCCTGTAACGTGATAGATATAAACTCCTTTACCGTATTCCGGATTGATAACCCTATAGGGATTGTCATGTGCAGTATCTCCCAGCATTATTCTGTCATAACTCGACACTTTATTGCGGGATGCTATGAGAAAGAATTCACTGCTCCCATTGATTGGTACTTTTAATATTTCGCCTGTATCTGAAGATGTTCGGGACGAAAAATCTTTTAATCCATTTCTCGGTTCAGAGAAATCAATTTCTTTTGGCGTTATATAACTTAATTTTACTGTTTCCCAGGGACTATGTCTGCAATCCATTCCGTAGATTGCTCCATCACCCATCATTACACCGTAATTACCATGCCCATATCCAAAATGATAATGTCCCAATTCATGGCAAATTAATCCAAGTATTGCATCGGAACCAAACGGTCCGCAAGGTCCGCCGCATGCGGCACCGGGAGTAAAAGTGCAGCCGGAACCATCTGCACCAAAATTTGCAACTATTGTATCACCGCTTGATACTACATGCCTATTACCTTGTGAACTTGGGTACAATAAAGCTATACTTCCGGCAGTAACACCTATAGGTTTCCAAGTCCTATGGACAACATACATCATATCAATCTGTCCATCCTTTTCGTATTTGAACGTATTATCTTCTAAAGTCCAGTTATCATAATCTGACCAGTCAACAATTTGATTATCCAAAACAGAATAAATTTCACTGTTCACTTGAGCCAAGGAACCATTTGAACCATACCACCACCAGGGATGGGAAAGCTTCACGTAATAACTATTTCCTACCATGTGCATATTTCCTCTCGATACTTCCATCCAATAGTCGCTTAGTCTTTGCGTAGTTTCAGAATATGCATTCCACCATTCACTTCCATAGTTCGTACTTCTTGTTTCGGCTAATAAACTGTTCATATAACTTGGCGCCCCTGATGTATCCCAGTTTGGATTATTTACGTCTATAGTATCGTTTGCAAACTGAACATAGACAATCAAAACACGAAAGACAGAAGAACCGCTGGTACCCGAATAAGTGTTTGTTCTTTCGGGTTTATAAGCACCTCCTAATGTGTTTGAACTCATTTTAGAGGATATTAGGTGCTGAGATAAATCTTCAACACAATGATGCCCGAATAACGGGTCATAAGTCGTTTGGCTTTTTAAGTCAGAGTTTAAAAAAGCCAGCAGTATGGATAAAACACAAATCCACAAATAATTAACTTTTTTCATAATATTAAAGTTAATAGTTTTAAATTAAGAGGGTAATTGACGAATATTTCCTTCGGGAAAGGTGCTTGTCGGCATTTCTTGTCCTTTACCCTCTTGTTATTTTAAAACCTTTCCCTATTTATCAATTAATTCAATGGTTTCCTTTTGACCTCCTTTCATTTACCTTATTAATACCATTGATTTTGTTGTAGAATTATTACTATTTAATAATCTGTAGTAATATATTCCTGATGATAGTTTTGAGCCATCAAAACGTATTTTATAATTTCCCGGTATTAAATTATTATAATTAAATTCTTGTATTAATCTGCCAAGGATATCCAATATTCTTATAGTATAATTGTCCTTTTTTCTAACTTGAAATTGTAAGATTGTGTTTGAATTAAAAGGATTAGGGTAATTTTGCAATAATGTAAAATCTTTAATAGTATTGTAATTATTTTCAATATATGTTGCTCCGCCGTTTGTTGTGTATAATATTTTTCCTAACCCACCTACAGCCCAACAGACACTATCATTATAGCACCATATTTCCCTTATGAAAGCGTTATTAAATAAGGATGTGTTTTCTTGATACCAGTTATATCCTCCATTTGTGGTTTTAAAAATAAATCCATAAGTACCAGCGCACCATCCCGTCATTTCATTAGGGAAATAGAGAGAATAAGAGTCGTCTGCTCCTTGTACTCTGGCAATACTATCCCAACTAATACCAAAATCTTTACTTTTATAAATTTTATTATTTTGAACTCCTTGTGTGTAAACGATGCTATCATTAATTAAACTCAACTTGTTAAAATTAGCTGCTTCATTGCCGACAGGTACTATTATTTCTTGCCAATTTAATCCTCCATTTGTTGTTCTATACATCGTAGCAGCTTCGCCGCATACTAAACCTTCGTTTTCATTTCTGAAATATATATCAAATAAATATCCAACAGGAATACTGACTGAATCAAAACTTACACCACCATTTGTGGTTTTAAAAATCAGTGAGCCGCTTCCGCATATCCATCCCGTGTTTTCATTTATAAAATATACACCTTCGTAACTATGTCCTGTTCCATATGGTCCGTTTCTAATAATATTCCAGTTGTTACCGCCGTTTGTTGTCTTTACAATTGTTTCAAAATGACCAACTGAATATACAACGTTTTCATTAACAACAGATAGCCCATACATAGATTTTCCGGATAAGTTTGAAAAAACTGAAATCCAATTGTTTCCTGAATTTGTTGTTTTTAATATTTGTCCGTCCCTGCCACTACAAAAGCCCGTTGTTCTATTAAAAAATTTTACTGCTAATAAGGCATTGTTAAAATTTGATGTTTGCTGCACCCACTGCGCATTCAACATTTGTAACCCCAATTGCAAAACTAAAAGTGTAAAAATTAATTTTTTCATTTTAATATTCCTTATTTAATTAAAACCATTGTTTTTGTTAGTGATGAATTGGAATTTGATATTTTATAATAATACAAACCGCTCGAAATATTTGAACCATCAAAATTTATTTTGTAATGTCCTTCTTCTAAATTTTTATAATTATACTCTTCAATGCTAATACCTAATGTATTAAAAATCTTTATGGAATAATTATCTCTTTTTAATACATCAAAAGATAATATAGTTTTTGAATTAAATGGATTCGGATAATTTTGATACAGTTTGAAATCAGTAACGATTACTCCTTCATTTGCTATAAACGTTGCTCCTCCATTTGATGTATAAAATATTTTCGTTGCTCCGCCAACAGCCCAACCTGTATAATTAT
>JBHELA010000202.1:0-13034 GCA_041859005.1 Ignavibacteria bacterium | reverse complement strand
TACTCGTAACAGATTTTATAGGCGGCAATTTCAACACAACGACGGGTGACTTCTCAAACGGCATATCGGGATTTTACGTTGAAAACGGCGAGATAAAATTCCCCGTAAACGAGATGAACATTTCGGGCAATGCAAAAAACTCATGGGCAAATCTGCTTGAAGTCGGCAACGACCCTCAGGTATATTCATCGAACCGCACGCCAAGCTTTTTGTTTGATAAGGTGGATTTTAGCGGGAAATGATTTTTAGTTGTTAGTTATTAGTTGCGCGTTCTTTGCGTCCGCCATCTTGTTGGGCGGAATAGCTGAACGTTCTTTGTGAAGTCCCGATGTTCTTTATCGGGATTGATAGTTATTAGTGTAACTCAAGCTTCCAGCTTGAGGAAGAGAGGTGTTCTCAGCTAAGAACATACAGGATTAGATCCCCTCCAAAAACATGAGGGGATGACAGTTGAGGAAATGACACATAGCATTAAAACTCAATTGCCGATGACTTTAGTCAACGGATGAAGAATGAGACATAAATATCGGCTTTAGCCAAATTGCATTTTATAAAGCCTGATTAGCAGGACTAATCAGGCTTAGAATTCCGCTGATTGCTTTATTTTGTTCCGCCTGACACTGCGCTCAGAGTATTCGAGTATCCTACTAAATTATTCTTTTCATCAAAACCGGCGAGGATATAAAAACATTTCCTGACATCGAACATTTTACAATATTCCTCATTCTTCCCTACCACCGCAACCTCGAATTTCATCTTTTGGTTTACCGTGTATTTAGTTTCTTTTGAAGTAAGAGCAATAATTTCATACTCAGGCAAGTTATAATCCAGCGGCTCTTTCAAAAACATCAGCACTATCATCTGAACTGACGTTATATTTTCTTTACAGAAATCAGAATTTTCAATCTCAATCTCTGCCGTCAGTTTTTCATCTTCCAGTTTGAATTCCGAAGGTTCAATCCACATATTTGCCAAAGCAGGTCCCATACGAAACGTCTCATAAATATCATTGTCCATTGCGAACGCAAAAAAATCCTTCACCATTTTGTTGTAGGCGCTGATATCCTTTTTTATGCCAAACTGATTCCAAATACTTTTCATAGCAGGAATTCTTCCGAGTGCACCACCAATTTTAGCAGCAATCTTGAATCTTTTCCTTCTTGCAATCACAAAAGGATTGGTGCTTTTCTTCTGTTTTCCGGGTCTTGAACATATTATAGTCTTATCTTTATAATTTCTGTAAACAAAATCACCGCATTTACCGCTGAGTTTTCCGAATGAATTTAAATGTGCCATTATAATTTTCCTTTATATTTTAGTTTTAAAATTAATTTCCGTGCCTGAGCACGTTTGTTTAATAAAGCCCGCAGCCTTATTCCAGAGCTGCGGGCAAAGTTTTTCCTTAAATCAGATATCGTTTTGAATAAGACGCTGAAGCATGTGTATGCTCTATCCCATTTTATTCCAACTGTTATAATATTCTTAATTCCTGCACGGCAAACATCAGACGGCGAATTAATCCTGCATTTTGTTTTATGTTTGGGAGATTGTATCGCGGACGATATTCCTCCGTGCATTTTATAACTGTTCATATATTCAATCAGCATCTTATTCATCATTCAATCAGATTAGGCGCTTACGAATGTCTGCGAAAAGTGCACCGGATTTCCCAGAGCATCAGTGGTTATCAGTATAAGGAATGCCTTCCTTGTATCATAAGCATTGTACATCTCCTGCACATCACCCTCTATAGCAATAGAGAAGCTTAAAGGATTTGCAAGATTCAGAACAACGTTACTCGATATCCCTTCATAGAAGTCATAGACGGGCAGGTTTGTATCCACCGGGTCTGAGACAAAAAGAATACAGGCGAGAGCGATAAATTTTTCGACCGCTGTATTTATTCCCTCATTATTCCCGATTGGGTCAATTGACACGTCTATGGCAGAATCCGAAAGTGAAACATCGGTGGTTGTGATGCCGAAGCCGAAAGATGGTCCCATGTAAACACCATCCGTCAGCCCGAACTCGGAGACGTAGGGATAATTCTTTTTAATCATCCTGCTAAACGCACTCAGAGTTGCTTTGACACCAAAAACCTCCGTATTCTTCCAAAGTATTTTCAATGGCGTAATACTGTTCATAGAAGATGCAAGTCTCAGCACCGTCCTGAACCTGTTACGCCTCGCAATTACTTCGGGTTTAGTTGCCGGCTTCTGCTTTAGCGGAGCCGAGCACAAGGAAGTCTGCCCATTGGTAATCCGGTAAATTAAGTTACCGACTTTACCGCTGGCTCTTCCGGTCAGTTCATTTTGGATGTTCGCCATTTTTTATCATGGTTTAAATTGTTAATAGAAAATAGTTTTTACAAATTACACGAATAGAATCCTCAGTCGGGTGCACGCGGCAAATACTGAGGAACCATTTTATAATAACCCATGGGTATTGCTGAAAGATATTCGTTAATAATATTCGAATTATTCAATCGAGCCTTCAAGGAATCTACAAGGACGCTACAAGGACACGTCATCGAGCGGCAATCGAGAAATGAAGGACAAAGTATTATGAATTCATCGGCAAAGCATCGAAAAAGGCTATTTTCACCGAAAGAAATCAATCCTGTAAACAGCTTTCCTATTACACTTGCGAGCAAAAGAATTAAGCTGTCAGCTTTTCCGGTCTTTGAATCTTTCAATATTTTCTTTTCTAATTTCATGTTGCAATTTAGAAAGAAAAGAGGATTAATCTGTTGACAGTGATGATTGTAAAATTTGCAGTTCAGTTTACGGCTGTTACCAGATGAGTATACAGGTGGTAAAGCTCAGGAGTTGACAGATGAGTTTACAGCAGAGAGGCCGAAATAAGGTTTATAATTTGGTGTTCTTTACGGCTTCAATAATTCTGTTTAAGATCTGATGATTGGATGTAATATTTTTTCTATTATACATGGTTCTAAGTGAATCGGGAGATATTTTTGTTGAGTCTTTACTTAAGAAAACCTTACTTGTTTTCTTCCATTTATCAGTGTTGTGTATAAGTGCTTTTGTTCTTGAAGCAGTGAATGAACCAATAATATATGCAAGTTCGGAAAGCTCGGAACGCCAAACAACTTTTTGTGCTTCAAAGTCACAAAAACCATTGTAATCCTTATCTACAAATATTGCAAAATATTTAGTGTTAGAATTGTCTTTATCTGATACATCCTCAATAAAGTCATGCTTTTGAAGTAAACTAAGAAGAACATTTAGCTGGCTTTTGCTGCCGAGCCATCTTAGTTTATCGGAATTTTTAATAATGTTTCTATCAGTTTTTATTGTTTTTGATGGAGGTGGTAATAGAGTGAATGAATTGTTAACAGGTATAGAGTCACCTGCAACAATTATAGTGCTTGTATTGTTTTGAATCAATCTTGTGCCTGCTGTTACTTCTGCATTACCTTCAAATTTTATAACAGATTTTGACTTTCCGGGTTTTTTCACCTTTTGAGAAGTGCTCTTTCTTTTACTGGCTCTGTTACCATTTCGAATATTTATAAACTTTTCTATATTTTGCACTTCAATCTTTAACAGATCAACACAATTATCTGCTTTTTCAGGAATAACAGAATTCAACCCTTTTAAACGTACTTTATAATTTATGATGTACATATAATATTCAAATGTTTCTTCCGGTAATTTGAATATACTTTCGGAATACTTTAGAATTCTTTCATAGTCAAAATCTAATACCGGAAATTTGTCATCATTGCATTTAAATTTATTTGGATACAATTTTTTAGCAGCCGCTATTTTGATTTTTAATTCGTAAGCTTTTATTCTCTTATGAACAAATGGCATCATTGTATCTTTCAAATGATTAACAAAGGGATCGTATGCATTAATAGGAGGAGCTTTGGCAATACCCTGTTTTGGATATGACTCTTCTAAATTATTCTTTTCAAATAATTCATCATAAAAGAATACATACGGGAAAGAGCTAAGGTCTGAAAGAAAAGTATAATATTCAGTTAACCAATCATAAGCAATCTTATCATTTTTGAAAGTATTTATTTTATTTGTCAATAAATTTATTTCCAGAACCTTTAGAAAATCAGAATTCATGATTTCGATTGCCCTTTGATGCATTTTAAGTTCAGATTCTACAAAATTAATAATCTGCATAATTTCATCAATAAAGCTTCTATATTTAGGGCTGTAATATTTGAAGTTTTTTATCTTGTCTTCATAAGATATAGAATGTTTCCACTTATTTCGTAAGTAACCATTATTCCAAAATGACTCTTTGAGGTTATTATCGATAATAAACTTTTGATATTCCTCATTAGAAGACAGCTCATATATTTTACGATAATGGTTTAATAGAAATTCAAAGTATTCAATCCTTTTTTCTGATGTATCATAGCTATAATAATGCGAATATATCTTTGACCTCTTAAAAGTAACTTCATGTTTATTCATCTACTAATATTATTAATTATAAAAAACATACACTCTATTTTTCGTCAATTTACGAGATTTAAATTTAATATCAAACATCCAATTTAGTAATTTATGCAAATTTTCCGCTTGACTATTAAAATATTTTTACTGGTAATGATATTTTTGCAGAGGAAAACCCGTAAATCGTTATGTTTTGTTTTTTAAAGTTTGACATAAAAAATATCTATGTTTTCAAAATAATATGAGTAGATTTAATGTACTGAAGCTATTGAGGTTTAATTTTTGCGGTATATATTCTGTTATTGAATGTTTTTATTTTTGCAGTTAAATTATAGTACCTCTTTACAAGATTACCTTTCTAAGGGTTGGGTTGACGTATTTGATGCTTATGCATCAATAGAGAAATTGCAATTGCTGAATAAATATGATAGTTAACAAAATAATTATATTGAACTTATTGATAAGAACAGAAATATCAGTTGTTTTCATCAAATTGTCTTTATGTGAAACATTAAAAATTATCATGAGATGATAATATTTGCATCGTTAAAATTGTTATTTTTGAAGAGTTTGCTATAAATAAAAAGCACTACAGAAATATGCAGTGCTTAAGAATTTCTTCGGCTTATAGCCTTGTTGTGTTTTGCATTATAAATATAGATAAAATAATTTAAATATAAAATACCATGACAAAAATTCTTGGATTAGACCTTGGAACAAATTCTATTGGCTGGGCTATTAGAAATAATGATGATTTTTATGATAATCAAATCATAGACAAAGGTGTATTAGTCTTTAAAAAAGGTGTTGGTGATGGAAAATCAGGTGAATTTTCACTTGCGGCAGAAAGAAGAAATAACAGAGGGAAAAGAAGATTGTATAATGCTAAAAGATATCGAAAATGGGCTACATTAAAACTACTTATTGAAAATGATATGTGTCCTTTGTCGCAAGAAGAATTAGATTTATGGAGAGTTGGCAGATGGGAAAATGTTAATAATGAGAATAAAAACCTTGGAAGAATATTCCCTATGAACAAGAATTTTCTTAATTGGCTAAGATTGGATTTTAACGAAGATGGTAAAGGTGATTTCTTAAATCCTTATGAAATTAGAGTAGAATTAGCAGATATATTAGATGAAAATGATAAAAACAGATTATATAAAATTGGCAGAGTTTTATATCATTTAGCCCAGAGAAGAGGCTTCAAAACAAATAGAAAAAGCGGTAAGAGCAGTTATGGAGAGAATGAATATTTCAAGAAATTTTATGAAACACATCCGGACAAAATAAATTGGACAGCCTCAAAGATATGGATGCATTTATTGTCTAAAGTAGATGAAAACGAAAAACTAAGAATTACGAGAATTAGAGATAGTGGAATTATACAAAGAGATGAATACGAAAAAGAGTTTGACACTATTTGTGCTAAACAGGAGTTGGATCGAAAACTTATTGAAAAACTTAAAAAAGCAATCTATTATGTTCGACCCCTTCGTTCGCAGAAAGGATTAGTAGGAAAATGTACATTTGAAAATGGAAAGCCGCGTATTCCGATAAGTCACCCTTTGTTTGAAGAATTTAGATCAATTCAATTTATTAATAATATTAAATGGAAAATTGCAAATCCAGATGACAAATCAGAACCGAAAGAACCAATACCATTTTCTTTAAAAAAGATAATCTTCAAAGAACTTTTTTTCAGAAAAAGCAAAGCATTTTTTAAATTTGAAGAAATAGTCTCTCGCTATTCTGAAAATGGAAAATACGAATTTAATTATAAGAATAATCCATCAGTTTCCGCTTGTCCTGTTATTGCAGGTTTAATAAAATACTTTGAAAGTAAATGGAAGAATATATTTATAGAAAAAGAAGATGAATTTGGAATAAACTGGGATGGTTTATCTATAGGATATAAAACAAAACAATATGGGAAAGAGAAAAAAGTTAATTTAAATTTTGAAGGATTATGGCATCTATTGTTTGATTATATCCAAACCAATGACAAAGAAGAAGAATTAAGAACATTTGCACAAGATAAGTTAGGTCTTGATGAAATGAAAAGTGAAGAATTTGCAGATATAAATATTCAGCAGGGATATGCTTCTTTAAGCAAGAATGCAATCAGCAAAATATTACCATATTTAAGAAAAGGAATGCTATATGATAGGGCTGTAATTTTTGCCAACATCGAAACTGTTATTGGGAAGGATAAATATGCTGAAAATAAATCTGAAATAGAGAAGGATATCAATAATGTTATAAAGGTTGTTGATTACGAAAAGGATATTTTAAACATTGTTAACAATTTTATACAAACATATTTCGCTGAGAATAACGATACAATAAGAACAAACAACTATAATTATAATAAACCAAATGGATATGAAGAACACAAGGAAGATAGAATCGAAAAATATTTCAGTAAAAAATTATGGCAAGAAAAAAGCGATGAGATTAAGAACGAAATTCGCAGTAATGTTTCAAATTATTATTCTAGATTTCTTGAGGGAAAACAAAGTGATAAAGAAAAAGCTTCTTACAAACCCGGTAAAGATATAAAACATGATTATTATAGATTACCTCGCCGAGATGAGATGATAATGCAAATGCTCAGTGCGAAATACAGTGTGAAAGAAGATGACCTTAAACATCTTTACCATCACTCTGACATAGAGATATACCCAAAATCAGTTAATCTACTTGGTGACCCAAATCCGCCGACAAAAGGCTTTAAAAATCCGATGGCGATGCGAACTTTATACGAGTTAAAACATCTTTTGAATTTTCTTTTTAAAGAAAATAAAATTGATGAAGACACAAGAATAGTTGTTGAATTAGCGAGAGAACTTAATGACGCTAATTACAGAAAAGCTTATTCTGACTGGGTAAAAGATAAAGAAAATGAGAATAACGAGTTTAGATTGGTAATTCAGAATATGTTAGAATCTACTTCTGAACCAGTATTGGAAGACTACAATAAATTTAATTGCGCAACCGAACAAATCAGTGATTATTCATTTATTGAAAACAAAACAAACGACTTCAAGAAAAAGTATGATGATTTTATTAAAACATTTTTAGACCCTAACTTTAATGGTGATAAAGGAATCCATGATCATATTATGCATTTAATATTGACAAAGGAGGAATTCGCTAAAATGCTAAACTATTCACCTCCGAACACTAATAAGTGGGTAACGCAAATAATAAAAAAATCAGGAAGATTCAGAGAGAGCCGAAAATCATTGAAAGAAATGATTACCAGGTACCGATTATGGCAAGAACAGAAATATCATTGTTTTTATACAGGCCGAATTATACCCTTAAATGAACTTTATAGTCCAAATTATCAATTAGAGCATACTATACCCAGAAGTATATCCTTTGATTCTGAATTAAAGAATTTGACTGTTTGTGATGCAATTTATAATAACCATATAAAAAGTAATCGCTTCCCAACAGAATGCCCAAATTTTACTGAAACTTATAAGTGCAATACAGTTGATGGTAACAAAAATTGTTCACCTATTATTGATAGAGTTAAAACGTTAATAGAACCGAAAGTAAAAGAACTTGAAAGAAGGATATCTGAATTAAAGCATATATCAAAAGGAATTCCGGATTGGGAGAGAGATAAAAAAGATGCAAATATTCGCCTTCGTCACTATTTGAATTTTGAACTCGATTATTGGAGTAAGAAACTATTCACATTTACAGTTGAAAAGAAGGACTGGAAAAATAAATTTAAAAATAGTCAACTTATTGATACACAAATTGTAAGTAAATATGCAAGGGCGTATTTAAAATCCCTCTTTAATAAAGTAGATGTGCAAAAAGGAAATGTAACTGCAATTTTTAGAGAGATATATAGTCTTCCACCAAAAAGCAGAGATAACCATGCTCATCATGCAATAGATGCAGCTGTATTAACATTAATCCCCGGCTCTGCAAAAAGAGATTTACATATGGAGAAATATTTCGAGTGGAGAGATAATAAGGCAACAGATTATATCAGACCTAAACCATATAATACATTTATGGTTCGTCACATAAAAGAAGATATTGAAAATACAGTTTTAGTAAATCATATAACTAAAGATCAAACTTTAACACCTTCAAAGAAATATTCAAGGAAAAAAGGAAAGATTGAATATCTGAAGGAAAAGAACGATGGAAAATATATTCTTGATGAAAATGGTAACAAAAAGCCAAAGATACTGAAAGGTGATTCTATAAGAGGTCAACTCCATAAAGAAACATTTTATGGAGCAATAAAGGTAAATGAAAGGAATGAAAATGGTTATCCAATAAAACAAGATGGCAAATATATTATAAAGCAAAATAACAATGAAGATGAAATATGGGTTGTTTGTAGGAAAAAAATTACCGAGATAGACTTTGACAAAGATGTTATCGTAGATGAAATATTAAGCAAATTTATAAAAAAGCAATTAAATGACGGAGCGAAACAAAACGAATTAGTCGATTTCAATAATAGAGTAATAAGACACTTGAGATGCAGATTTAAAGCTGGTAGAGGATTCTTTACTAACGAAAAAGCTATACACTTAAAAGAACACGTTTTCAAATCGAAGTATCAACACAAACAAGAATATTTAGTGCAAAATGAAGAGAATTATCTATATTTATTATACGAAGGAAAAGATAATAATGGTGAATTTATTTCCGGATATAAGATTATAAATCTTTTTGATATTGCTACATTAAATTTAAATAGAATTGAAGATTTAAAATCCGAGCCCGAATTTCAACGATTACAAAAGAAGAAAGGTAGAACCATTTATGACCTTGAACTTAAAAATATTTTAAAAACAGGTGACAGTGTTATTTTCTATAAAGAAAATAGAGAAGAAATAACAAATGAAAACGCCAAAGAAAGATTATTTAATATTATTAAATTTAATGAACCCGCACCGAACTTTGCTTTGATTTATTTTCAAAATCATATTGAAGCAAGAGAGAATGAAATATTAAAAAAACTTGAAGAAAATGAATTTAATCCTGAGAAGTATCAACCAAGGATTTCTCTCAACTGTAATAAATTAAAATGTATATTCGAGAATAAAGACTTTAAAATTAACATAGATGGATCAATAGACTGGTTAAATCGCAATGATTAAGAAAACTCTATATTTCGGAAATCCGTGTTATCTGTTTTCGCAAGATGAGCAGATGAAGATTAAGAGACAGAATCCCGAAAAAAGCGTTGAAGAAACTATTTCTCAGCCGATTGAGGATGTTGGTATAGTAATTATTGACCATCACGGAGTTACGATTTCTCAATTTCTTATCGCCAAACTGATTGAGAATAATGTTGCTGTTATTATGTGCAATGAAAAGCATATGCCGACTTCAATGCTTTTAAACCTTGACGGAAACACCGTGCAGTCGGAAAGGTTCAAAGAACAAATAACAGCAAAAAGACCGTTAATTAAAAACTTGTGGCAGCAAACCGTTTCAGCCAAAATACACAATCAGGCATCATTGCTTAAAAAAACCGGGAAAAATTCTGCAAATATGCATGAATGGGTAAAAGGTGTAAAATCTAACGACAGCAAGAATCTTGAGGCAAGAGCTTCAGCTTATTACTGGAAAAACTTATTCCCGAAGGAAATTGAATTTACAAGAGACAGGTTCGGTGAGCCGCCTAATAATCTATTAAATTATGGTTATGCAATATTAAGGGCAATTGTTGCTCGTGGTCTTGTTGCTTCGGGTCTGCTTCCAACACTCGGAATACATCACAAGAATAAATACAATGCTTACTGTCTTGCAGACGATGTAATGGAACCTTTCAGACCTTTTGTTGATGAAGTGGTTTTAAATATTGTATTAAAAGGAATAGATTATTCAGAAGTAACAACTGAACTAAAGAAAATGCTTTTATCAATTCCGGCAATAGATATATTTTTCGAAAATGAGAAAAGTCCACTAATGGTCGGACTTCAGAGAACTACTGCATCACTCGCTAAATGTTTTATGGGTGAAACAAAAGGAATAGTTTATCCCGGCTTAATTTAAATGAGACTAAACGAGTATAGAATTTTGTGGATAATGGTATTTTTTGACTTGCCTACCGACACTGAAAAAGACAGGAAAAACTATACAAAATTTCGCAAAGGTATAATGAAAGACGGTTTCGATATGTTTCAGTTTTCCATTTATACGCGTCATTGTTCAAGCTACGAAAATGCTCAGGTACATATTAAGAGGGTAAAAAGTGTTTTACCTCCAAAAGGTGATGTGGGAATTATGGCAATAACGGATAAACAATTCGGGATGATGGAAATTTTTCATGGCAAAACTCAAGCAGAAGTAAAACCACCCCCTCAGCAGCTCGAACTATTTTGAAAAATAAAAAACGGGCTATATTTAGTATAACCCGTTCAATACTTGACGATTTTTTTCAGCCTGATATCCACATAATAGCATTGTATTTAAGTGTGTTAACGAATATGTATTCTATGCAAAATTCGTCAAACAAACTTTTGAAAGCAAACCACAACTATCTCATGGCGTCGTTGCAAGCCTGCTCGATTCTATGCAAAATTCGTCAAACAAACTTTTGAAAGCAAACCACAACAGAATGTCACACGGCTTCGTAAAGATTCAGATTCTATGCAAAATTCGTCAAACAAACTTTTGAAAGCAAACCACAACGCTCCTGATTAAGCCTCGCAGTTTCCTCCAATTCTATGCAAAATTCGTCAAACAAACTTTTGAAAGCAAACCACAACCTTCATAGATATCAATCCTATAAGAAACATATTCTATGCAAAATTCGTCAAACAAACTTTTGAAAGCAAACCACAACTCGAACGGAATAAGATAAGCTTCACCGGTAATTCTATGCAAAATTCGTCAAACAATCTTTTGAAAGCAAACCACAACTATTCAGATAATGTTCTCGCTACTGTCCCCATTCTATGCAAAATTCGTCAAACAAACTTTTGAAAGCAAACCACAACTACACTCATGGTACTGTTATTATTTCCCCGATTCTATGCAAAATTCGTCAAACAAACTTTTGAAAGCAAACCACAACAGCAGGCTCCTACAGGATATACGGGTGCAAATTCTATGCAAAATTCGTCAAACAAACTTTTGAAAGCAAACCACAACAGTTAGACTTACGTTTAAGAGGTGAAACTAATTCTATGCAAAATTCGTCAAACAAACTTTTGAAAGCAAACCACAACCAATACCAAATAATTCCGCAAATTTCTTTAATTCTATGCAAAATTCGTCAAACAAACTTTTGAAAGCAAACCACAACCGCTCTCGATACTGTCGTTATCGCCGAGGCATTCTATGCAAAATTCGTCAAACAATCTTTTGAAAGCAAACCACAACTGGAAAATGCGCATCATCGTCGAACAATGGATTCTATGCAAAATTCGTCAAACAATCTTTTGAAAGCAAACCAAAAGAAGGAGTTAGTTGATAGTTGTTAGTTGTTAAGAACAGTGACAGAGTGACGATGAGAACTGAAATCCGTGATTAGATCCCCTCCTAATGTCCCGACACGACGGGATGCAAAGAGCGCACATGAGGGAATGACAAAGAAAAGGATAAGAGCAGTAAATAGTAAACAGTAAATAGTTAGTAGCTCTTAGCTTGCGGCTCAACCTGGAAGGTTAAGTTACACTATGAGAAATGTTGTTTTGGGGTTACTTTTCTTTGTCTTTCTTTTCTTGGTCTTTCTTTTCCTGTTCTTCCTTCTGTTTCAGGAAAGCTTCCGCTTCTAAGCTGGTCATATCTTCTATGCCAAGCTCTTTGGCTTTCTTCAAACCATTCACGAAAGCTTGTGTTATCTGATCCCCTAAGGCTTCCGCTTCTCTCATAGCTTCTTCCGAGAATTGCACTTGCTTGCTCATGTGTTATTCCTTTCTCATTTTTAAATTTATCAAGATTATTATTTGTGTTTCAAATACTTCTTTTTCTTTCTTCTGATTTATTAGTGTAAGTACGCAGTCATATTTCTTTCTTTTCTGCGAATGCACGGTTGAATTCAACGATATCGTTAATATCTTTTTTCTCCATTATTTCTTTCTTCTTAAATTCTTTCAGGAGCTCGTCATCCTTAAAGTCCTCGTAAGTTAAATCGTAGAATCGAACGGATAATCTCATTTTATCAAGAATCATTTCGGGAGCCGGAAATTTAATCCTGCTGATTACCTTTACTGTTTCTCTTTCAATTGATCTATCGAGTAATTCACCTTTATATTCCTTTAAATTGTCGGGAATATTTTCTTTGAAAAACTCAAACAACTGAAGTTTTATTTGATCTTCTGATTTAATTATTTCATACTGTATAAAAGATTTAAGGTTTTGAGTTAAAGATTTTAATTTCTTTTCTAACATTTTATATTCTATAATAAAACTGTTTTTTCTCTCAATCTTGATAATGCTTTTATCCTTTCTTGTTGATAAAGGTGTCAGGTATTCCTTTCTTATCCATTCTATCGAAGAGTTAAATAAATTTAATTCATTGAATTTATTTAATTCGTCATCATTACCGAAAAGAAGCATTTTTGTTTTCAGCTTCTTTTTAATATTTGCGTCTTTGAA
>JBHELA010000433.1:0-3310 GCA_041859005.1 Ignavibacteria bacterium | reverse complement strand
TTAAGATATGATATAACCATTCCGGATATGGATGAATATTATGCTAACAGGCCTGCTCCTACATCCGCTGAACTATTGATTGCAGAAAACACAAAATCAATCGACAATGTAAATAGCTTCGGATATGGAAGCATGGGAGGTTATTATACATATACCGAGGTTGTTCAAAAACTGGATTCGATGAGACTTCAGTATCCAAGCCTAATTTCTCTCAAACAGGAAATAGCAACAACTACCGAAGGCCGCAAAGTTTGGGCTGTTAAAATCTCAGATAATCCTGATGTAAATGAATCAGCGACAGAATCTGCAATTTATTTTGACGGTCTGCATCATGCACGCGAACCGCAAAGCATGGCTTCACTTATGTATTTTATGTATTGGCTGCTTGATAACTATGCCACAAATCCCGAAGCAGCATATTTGGTAAACAACAGGGAAATATACTTTATTCCTGTAGTAAATCCCGACGGTTATGCATATAATCAGCAAACTAATCCAAATGGTGGCGGCAGCTGGAGAAAAAATCGCCGTAATAACAGCGGCTCTTATGGTGTAGATTTGAACAGAAACTATTCCTACAAATGGGGATACGATAATATCGGTTCCAGCAATTCTCCTTCTTCTGATACTTATCGGGGTCCATCAGCAGCTTCAGAACCGGAGATCCTCGGCATTCAGAATTTTGTAAATACTATCCATCCTCAAATTGCTTTCTCAATGCATTCTGTTGCGGAAAGGGTATTGAATCCTTATGGTTATGCTGATTCAATAATTGTGTTCGATAAATATTCTGAGTTTGCTAACGATTTTACATCCGGCACTTATTACCTCTTTGGTACTGTTTCCCAAATGCTTTCATATACATCAAACGGCACAACAAGAGATTATTTTCAGTCTATTGGTTCTATGTGTTGGGTTATTGAATGTGCCGGATCGGATTTTTGGCCTGCGCAAAGCGAGATAATCCCAATTGCTTCAGTTAATCTGAAAATGTTCAAGTATCTTTCTTACGTCGGAGGCAGCATGGTTGATATGCAGAATTATTTTGTAACCGGTAAAGGATATGCCGAAAAGAACGATACCCTGTTCCTTCAGGTTGGTGTTAAGAATAAAGGGCTCTCTCAAACAGCCAAAAATGTCTCTGTAACTCTTACTACTAATTATCCAAATATATTACCTATAGTATCGAGTATTAATTATGACAGCATCCAATCACGTCAGATAAAATCAAATACTTCTCCTTTCTCATTTAAGTTAAATAATGATGCCGTACTTCTTGACGAAATATCATTTATAGCAAGTGTTAAGCAGGAAGGTGTAGAGGTCAATGTTGATACCATAAAAGTTGTAGTTGGAAAAACAAATGTTCTTTTCTTTGATAATGCAGAAACCGGTATAGGCAACTGGACACGGAGCGGAAATCAGTTACAGTGGGATACAACGTTTTGTGACTCATGGAGCGGTTCAAAATCTTTCTCCGACTCAAGATACGGCAACACTAAAAACAGTACTAACAATCAGTTCGCTACAACAAATGCAATTAATCTTGCAAACACTGTGAATCCGCGTCTTGAATTCTTTGCTAAATGGGCAATTGAAAGATCTGCATCGTCTGTTTTCGATTATGCACGAGTACAAATTACTTCAAACAACGGAACCACATGGACAAGCCTCCCCGGTAAATATACTGTTACCGGTGGCGGACAACCGTCATTTTCAGGAATTAAATCATGGGTTAAGGAAAGCATTAACCTTAATGCATACATAAATCAATCTGTTAAGTTCAGATTTACAATGTACACTGATTCCGGTGAACCAGGTGACGGATTTACTTACGATGATTTCAAGATTGTTGACTATACAAACACCACAACATCAATTACAGGATCATCCAATGAAATTCCTGACCGATTTAATCTATACCAGAACTACCCGAACCCGTTTAATCCCGTTACAAATATAAAATTTGATATTGCAAAAGCATCGTTCGTAAAAATTGTAATTTTCGATGTATTAGGACGCGAAGTCAAAACTCTTGTAAATAGTGAGGTGCAACCCGGTAAATACTCAATAAACTGGGACGCAGGTTTGCACAATAGCGGTATATATTTTGTAAAGATTAACGCAGGTGATTATTCAGAAATCAGACGTATGGCGCTCGTAAAATAGTTTTATAAAAGTAAGTGTATCATTAGTCCCTTTCTTCATCAGAGGAAAGGGACTTTTTTCTTGCAGCTGATTTGTGTTTATAACGATTATTATAAAGGATATATTTGTAACACAGTTAACTTATTACATTATGAAAACAAAACTTTATATCACATCTATTCTTCTTCTGGTTTTTGTTAATGTATTACCAGCTCAGGTTTTTTATAACAGTAAAGTCGATTCTGTTATAAACCTGGTTTCTTCAACCTCTATAGCAACTTTCAACAAGGACTTGTCGGGTGAGCAGCCTGTTACTATCGGGGGCAATGTTTACAGGATATATTCACGGCAATATGATTCTCCGATGAATCCGGTTGCCGCACAGTATATACACGAAAAGTTTCTGGGGTATGGATTGGAAACAAGATATCAGAATAACGATTCGTCTATTATAAATGTAATCGGTAAGAAAACGGGCACAAAATATCCCAATAAATATTTCATTATCTGTGCGCATTATGATAATATCACTTTTATACCTTCTGATACTGTTTACGGTGCTGTTGATAATGCATCGGGGATGTGTGCAGTGCTTGAAAGTGCAAGACTTCTTGCGAACATGCAGTTAGATTACACTGTTTATTTCATTGCTTTCGACGAGGAGGAGATTGTATTACGTGGCAGTAGAGCTTATTCCGATTCCGCATTCGCAAGAGGAGATTCTATAATAGGAGTTTTAAACCTTGATATGATTGGTTATGACGTTAATAACGAATCAAAAATCTTTGCGGCAGTAAATCCTCAGTCTGTTGAACTCGCTGATGATTTTATCGTTGTAAATCTTTTATATAATATAGGGCTTATACCAATAAAAAATGTTAACGGCGTGGTAGGAAGCGATCACTATCCTTTCTGGCTTAAAGGTTATAAAGCATTCTATGGTTTTGAACATAATTCTTATCCTTTCTATCATACTATTGAAGACAGATTTGATAAAATTAATCTGGCATATTTAACAAAAGTAATTAAGAATTCTATCGGTACTTTACTTTCATGGGCAAAAGGAATAAAAGCATACATTGATCATACACAAATCAATTCAAGTGCTGACACTTCTTCGAAGGTTGCTACGTTTAAAGTTATGACTCCTTTTAAAATTGCT
>JBHELA010000006.1:0-4587 GCA_041859005.1 Ignavibacteria bacterium | reverse complement strand
CTTTAAAAAAGCCCGAATCTATTTTGCAGCAACAAAATTAAACACCGGCTCTGCGAATGCTGAATGGTCATCAACCTCTTATAGTGAAATTGATTTACCCGTAATGTAATACCTTTGCAATTGAAATTATTGCATAATTTTGCAATCATGTGAGATAATTTTACCTTATGAAGAAATTTAAGATAAAGATTCATAATCAGATTCTGATAGGACTCATACTCGGTGCTGTCTTTGGCTCAATATTCCACATGAGTGCTAACGATATAGAAGTTGTTTCAAAAGCAGGTATCGAGAAAGTTAAAGGTTTCTCCGAAGTTAAATTTATTCTGGGCGATTCTGTTCTTAGCTCTTTCGACTCAAATTCTCAGCTTGCAATCATAAAGTATTCAAAGTCATTCACTGATAAAAAACTCAAGGAAAAGGTTAAGGTAAAAGTAACCTCATCAGACAATCAGGAAAAAGTTTTTACTGAAGTACGAGAAATCACAAAGTCAAAAACCCTCGGTGCACTCATAAAGCCTGTCGGCGATATCTTCGTACGTCTTCTTAACATGATAGCAGTGCCGCTCGTATTTGCCTCTCTGCTTGTTGGAGCAGCTTCGCTTTCCGACCTTAGAAATGTTGCACGTATTGGAGGAAAGACCGTTGTTATATTTATGTTTACTACCGTTATCGCTATTACTGTTGGCTTGTTGTTTGCAAACATATTGCAGCCCGGTAATTTCATGCCGCCCGAAACAAAGGCGATGCTCCTTCAGACCTTCAGTGATGAAGCATCTTCAAAAGTGCAGCAGGAAGTTTCTGTTAACATGGTTGACTTCTTCGTAAACATTGTCCCGAGAAATCCATTCAAAGCAATTGCTGACGGCGATTTCCTGCAGGTGGTTTTTTTCGCAATCCTTACGGGAATATTCCTGACACAGATACCTAAAGATAAATCAAAAACTATTATTAATTTCTTTGATGGTCTTAGCAGTGCCATGATTCTCCTCGTCGAAAAGGTTATGCTCATAGCTCCTTTCGCTGTCTTTGCTCTCATCTCCGCAACGGTCGCAGAGTTCGGTTTCAACATCCTCCAGACTCTCCTTATGTACGTTGTTACAGTTGCATCAGGACTCCTGTTCCTTATGATATTCGTTTATCCGGCTCTCTTAAAAACCATCGCACGACAGAAAGTAATTCCTTTTTACAAAGCACTTCGCCAGGTTATGATAGTCGCTTTTTCAACCAGCTCATCGGCCGCTACTCTTCCTCTTGAAATGGAAGTTGCCGAAAAGAAACTCGGCGTTTCGAATAAAATAGCCAGTTTTGTTCTGCCTCTTGGCGCTACTGTCAATATGGACGGTACAGCTTTGTATCAGGCAGTCGCTGCTATGTTCATCGCGCAGGTGTACGGAATTGAAATGGATTTAACCAAACAGATTACAATCGTTATTACATCAGTGCTTGCATCAATAGGCACAGCACCCGTTCCCGGAGTCGGACTTATTATGCTTATTATAGTTCTTCGCTCTGTAGGTATTCCCGAAGAAGGTATAGCGCTTATTCTTGGTGTTGACCGTGTTCTCGATATGGCACGTACTGTTCCAAACATTGTCTCCGACTCATTCACAGCTGTGACTGTCGCAAAGAGTGAAGGCGAACTCGGCAAAATGCACATCGACTAAATAAATCTTTAAACCCCTTCCCAAGCTTTGCTTGGGAAGGCATAAACACAATCTCTTTTTCTCCCTTTCAAAACATTTTCAATCTTGCTATTTTTGTACTAAACATCCCAATAATATGATAAGCATTAATGACGTAAACCCAAACCTCCTCGAAGCTCAGTATGCAGTGCGAGGCAAGATTGTAATAAGAGCCCAGGAGCTTGAAAATCAGGGAAAGAAAATTATTTATTGCAATATCGGCAACCCTCAGGCTCTTAAACAGAAACCTATCACCTTTATAAGACAGGTGCTTTCACTTCTTGAGTACCCCGACTTAATAAATAATAAAGATGCAGCAAAAATCTTTCCATCCGATGTCATCGAAAGAGCAAAATATATTATGGAGAAAAATCCCACGGGTACAGGTGCTTATACTCAAAGCTCTGGCGTACCTTTCATTCGTGAAGCAATCGCAAGATTCATTACCGAACGTGACGGTATCCCTGCTGACAAGGATAAGATAATGCTTACAGACGGTGCCAGCAAAGGTGTTCAGGCAGCTCTCACTCTTTTGCTTAAGAACCCTAATGATGGTATCATGATTCCTATTCCTCAGTATCCATTGTACAGTGCCACTATCGCTCTCTACGGAGCAAAACAAATCGGGTACTACCTCGATGAAAGTAATTCCTGGCACCTTAATGAAGTTGAACTTGAAAAAAGCTATAATAAAGCAAAGCAAGAAGGAATAAATCCCGTTGCACTTGCTGTCATTAACCCGGGAAACCCCACGGGCGCAGTTCTTTCCAAGGACAATATGGAAATGATTGTCCGCTTTGCAAAAACAAACAACCTCGTTCTCCTTGCAGACGAAGTCTATCAGGAAAATATATATCTCGAAGGTCTTGAGTTTACTTCCTTCGCAAAAGTTATGCACAACATGAACGAAAAGGATGTAACTCTGTTCAGTTTCCATTCTGTCTCAAAAGGTTTTCTCGGTGAGTGTGGTCATCGCGGTGGATACTTTGAAGTTAGAAATATTCCCGAAGATGTTTATGCACAGCTTGTTAAACTGCAGTCCATAGGTCTGTGTTCAAACGTTGACGGTCAGATTGTTACTTACTTAATGGTTGCTCCTCCAAAGAAAGGCGAATCAAGCTACGACCTGTACATAAAGGAACGCGAAGGTATTCTTAAAGAACTAAAAGATAAAGCGGAAATTCTCGGCAAAGGTTTAAACCAGATACATGGAATGACATGTGATATCCCACAGGGTGCAATGTACGCATTCGTTAAATTTGAACTTCCTCACAGCAAATCAGTCGATGTAACTAAAATGACTGAAGAAGAAAGATTTGCTTATGATTCAAAACGCGATTCAGAATACTGTCTGGCACTGCTTGAAGAAACTGGTATATGTGTTGTTCCCGGCTCAGGTTTTGGTCAGCTGCCATCTACTATGCATTTCAGGACAACCTTCTTGCCGCCAAGAGATGATATCCAGGCTCTCGTTGACAAGATGAAGGAATTTCATGCTAATTATGTGAAGAATATTATCTAATAATACAATTCTTTACTTGTGTCATAATTTTTGGTATAGAAGATCTTTTAAAAAGTAAGTATTTTACATCTGTTGTTTTTCATTTTTATTGTTCTCCTCCTTATTGACAGATGCGTTCCTCCTTATGCATCTGTCTTTTTTTATGCCAAAAAACAATCAGACGTTTATCTTACGTCCAAATCAATATTATTTGTAATATTCCCGAAAGTATTACTCCCAAAAGTCATATTCCCAAAAGTAATATTTCCAAAAGTCATATTCCTAAAAGTAATATTCCCGATAGTATTATTACTAAAAAACCCCGAAGGGGTTTAATGTGAATAACCCCCGGCGAAGCCGGGGGTTGAACCAAGAAAAAATCAACCCCGAAGGGGTTGAACACAGTGCCCTATTCTTAATTATTATTCATCCTCACAGCACCACTCTATGAACCTCCTCATAGTACGAACCCTTGCTCGTCAGCGCACTCTTCATCAAACACACATACTTCGCAGTAAACTTCTCATTTTCGCATTCAACATTCATATCCTTCAACTGTATCCTCTCATTCTTCCTTACTCTGCCTAAAGTTATATGCGGTACATATTTCTTGTCCTGTTTAAACCCAAACAAATTCATTTTATCTTCCACTTCTTTGCTAAATACAAACGACTTTTTCTCTTTATCTTTTACATCCAGAAACAAAACCCTCGGATTCTTTAAATCAGGAAAGGCCGATATCCTTTCAAACTCAAACTCTATCTCACCGATATTCAGATTACCGATATTATCAAGTTCTTGTATCATAATATTCTTCAATTCGTCTTTTATATTCCCTATGAAGAACAAAGTAATATGGTATTTATCTTCTGCTTCCCATTTTATCTTCTCTGCTATATCAGACCCCATAATGTTTCTTAGCTCATCCCGGTATTTCTTAACAAGCTCCTTTGTTGCCTTATCCAGATTCAAAGATATAAATGCTCTCATAATTCTATTATTTTGTTATTAATATAAACACACAACAAATCTAATTTATAAATCTTTTTAATTCAGTACAAATACTAATATTTAGTTACATTAATTATCACTTTTTAAAACATAGTTCTTGGTTTGTGTGTACCTTTATTGTTATCTTGACTGGATAATTAATTATGCTTAAGTTTAAATAGGAGTTTGTTTTCTCTAATTAATAAATTCGTTTAATTCATGTACTTTTTTAAAATAACGTAAAAATATTACTATGAAACCTCTAAACAAATTTTACTTAATTCCGGTAGTCTTATTCTCTTTAATTTGTACTTCATCAGCTTCATTTGCACAGACACCGCAGTATTTCAACTATACGGGAACAGGTGCTAGCAATAATTCTTTCCCGTTTGCCCAGGCTGCAGGTAAAGC
>JBHELA010000055.1:0-3283 GCA_041859005.1 Ignavibacteria bacterium | reverse complement strand
TCCTTTTTTAGTTATTAAAAATATGTTTTATTTTGCAAATCAAATTAAATAGCCCTGACAAATTACTACTATTTTAATCAAAAACAAACAATAATAAACAGTAAAATATATATTTTCAATGATTAATAGAAGAGAAAAATTTTCTTTCTTTTACATTACTTTAGCAATATTTTTATTTATTACCGGTACGGCTAATTCTCAGTTTGATTCCCATCCTGAAGAAGACTGGTACACAATCGAAACTAAGCACTTTACCGTCACCTACCATACAGGTGCCGAAAGAACTGCTCAGGTTATTGCTAAAATTGCAGAAGAAGTTTACGGTCCGATTACAGATTTATACCAGTTCCCGCTTAAAGATAAAGTTAATTTTGTCGTTAACGATCTTTCTGACGTTGCTAACGGTGCAACTGATTACTACGGTAACAGGATAGAAATATTCGCCTCCGCACTCGATTTTGAGCTTAGAGGTACTCATAACTGGCTCCGAAATGTCATAACTCATGAATTCGCTCACATGGTTCAGCTTCAGGCTTCTTTGAAGTTCACGAAGAATATGCCCGCTATTTACCTGCAGTTCATCGATTATGAAAACGAAAGAAGACCCGATGTGCTTTACGGATACCCGAATGCTATCATTTCTTATCCTATATCAGGTGTGGGCGTTCCTGCATGGTTCGCCGAAGGAACAGCGCAGTATCAGAGACAGCAAATGGGCTACGATTACTGGGATGCCAACAGGGATATGATTTTAAGAAGCTACGCTCTCGATAATAATATGCTGACATGGAATGAAATGGGACAGTTTTCTTCCATCACAAGCTTAAAAGCAGAATCAATCTATAATTCAGGTTTTGCACTTACTCAATACATCGCAAGAGTTTACGGCGAGGATAAACTTAAAAAGATTACAAAAAGCCTCGGCGACCTTACAAACTTCAGCGTTGATAAAGCTATCAGAGAGCATCTCGGTAAAGACGGCTCCGAACTTTATAATGAATGGAAAGCTTTTCTGCAAAAAGATTATGCCGAAAGAATTGCAGATGTTAAACGTACACAGATAGACGGACAAATTATCCATCTCGAAGGCTTTGCAAACTTTTATCCGAAAATTTCTCCGGACGGCAAAAAAATTGCTTATCTTACAAACGGCACTTACGATTACGCCACAACCTTGCTTATCGTTCTCGACCTTAAATCACAGGTGAAAGAAATTGTTGACGCACCCGTCGCTTCCAATTTTGCCTGGTCGAATGACGGTAAGAAACTCATATACGCGAAAAGAAACTCTCCGCCTTCTATCGGAGACGCAGTGCTTTTTGATATTTATGAATACGATTTTAGCGCTAAGAAAGAAAAAAGACTCTCTGAAAATTTAAGAGCATTCTCTCCTTCTTATTCGCCAGACGGATCTAAGATTCTCTACATCAGCGGCAGCGACGGTACTCTTAATCTGTTTGTAACGGATAAAAACCTCAACAACAAGAAACAGATTACCTTTTTCAAAAACGGCGAGCAGATTTATAATCCCGTTTTCCATTCTGACGGTAAAACTGCATTTTTTGATTTCTCACAAACCGAGGCAAGGAAAATTGCAAAGGTTGACGTAGAATCAGGCAGCATGGAATTTATCTTTAATGATGACGTGATAGATTTCAGAACGCCGGTAATTTCGGCAGACGGTACGAAAATGTTCTTCTCTTCAAATGAAACAGGTATCTTTAATATATATTCCTACGATTTCGCTGCTAAAAGTATAAAACAAATTACAAATGTCGTCGGTGGTGCTTTCATGCCGACTATAGATAATAAAGGCAGTATAGCATTCACTACTTATAAATCAGACGGTTTCAAGATTGCTTACCTGAAGGACTTTCTGGAAAAAGAAAAGACCGAGTACGGTCACTATAAATCCCCCAATAAACTCGTTCCTCAGTATTCTTCACTCGATACGACAGGAGGCAAAGAAAATAAACACGACTGGAAGTACCTTCGAAATTTTAACGATGATAACATAAGCAAACTCGAAAGCAAAAACTATAAAAGCATTTTTAATCAGCTTTCAATATTTCCTGTTCTCAGATTCGATAACTACACCAAGGATAACAACTTCCTCGACGCTATTAAACCCGGTATTTATCTTTACTCCGACGAATTAATGACAAGGTTCTCAATCTTCGGCGGATTTGCTATTAACAGAAAAGCTGAACGCGATATTTTCCTTGAGTTTACTTACAATAACGGCTCTCCTATCGCTCAAAAGTTTCTTGCTAAAAACCTTAGCTTCGAACCTAAGTTCACACTCGCAGGTTATAACGTTACTCGTAAAACCGACGCTCTGCTCTATGCAGGCGTTGACACTCTTAGCGTTGGTGTTGCCTACGACCTGCTCGAATTCGAACTTGCTATGGATTTCAAGCTCATCAATTATAATCACGATTTCAGAATAACGTATGGCATTTCCAAATACGCTTCAAGCATAAATAATTTCTACCTGCCAAGCAGCGGTATATCCGTCAGTGCGTCTTCACAGGATTATTTCAGAGCTCAGCGTATTTCGCTCGACTATAAATATGAAAAGAGTTTTCACAACAAAAATTCTGACATCAATCCCGCAGGTAGAAAAATTAACCTTAGATATGAATACGAAGCAAGCAGCATTAACCCCGAACTTCTCGTTGACGACCAGGGTAATGTTTCGACTGTCTTTACAAATAATAAACTTCACAAGGTTGAAGGTGTCTGGTCTGAAGGAGTTTATCTCTTCAGAAATCATTCTTTGAACTTGAAACTCCGCGGTGCCGCAGTACTCGGCAAACCTGTTGACAGCTTTTATGATTACTATGCCGGCGGATTGATTGGTATGAGAGGATATCCTTATTTCTCACTCGGAGGAGGCAGGGTTGCTCACGCAAACCTGACGTACAGGTTCCCACTCATTTCTAAGATTGATACAAGGATCTCGCCCTTGTACTTTGATAAGCTATATCTTTCACTCTTTGCCGACTACGGTGATGCATGGTACGGAACAGCTCCCCAGCTTAATGAATTTAAAAAAGACATCGGATTCGAACTGCGACTGCAGGCGTTTTCATCGTACGTATTCCCGACAAGCATATTCTTCAGCATGGCTTATGGACTCGACAGCTTCACAAAACGCTTTCAGGGCACCGATGTTACCTACGGCAAAGAAACTATATACTACTTCGGAATGCTCTTCGGTTTCGACATGTAAACATATAACATTATCTCGTAAACTATATTTTGCACACCCCTTTCTACT
>JBHELA010000298.1:0-7101 GCA_041859005.1 Ignavibacteria bacterium | reverse complement strand
CTAGAATCTCTATTTGCCGTTTCCATTTTAAAACATTTTCCATTTAGAATTTATGATTTTGTTTAAATTAGGACATTTAATTAATATTTTAAATAAAATGCAAAGCTCTATTAATATTAATAATAACTCATTTACAATGATCAGAATTATCGTTGTTAAGAATTATTTGCTGTATAGTTAAATCTAAGAATTTCTATATTTAAATTGCTTCATCTGCTGAATCTTCTTCACCCTATTAAGAAAATTCAAAGAGAATGCAGTAAAGATCTATAAACAACAAATAGTTAAAATTCTATTATCTTCCAGCCGGTTAAATCTGTGTCGTACTTGTATGGTATTTCAGTGTATGTGAAGAAAGAGCCTGATTTTGGAACAACGATTCCGCCAAATAGGTTTTTCTTCTTTTTGTTCTGTTCTTTGATATATTTTTGCAGCCCATCAGATTTGTTTCCGGCGTCTTTGGCTGTCCACCCTGATTTCGTATCGAATAGTCCGATTTTTCCGTCTGTGAATATAACGATGAAGTCAACATAAAAGCTTTGGTCTTCTTTTGCATCATCAATGTAAGGAACGGCAAAATAAGTTGCGTCTCTATCTCCATTTTTAAACCACCATTCAACTTTTTTATTACAGTCTAAAAATTCAATAAAAGCTTTTTCTGTTTTCCAAGTTTTGGAGATAGAAGTTGATTCATAATAAGGGCTCATCAATACCTTTTTTGGCTTTGGTTTTCTCTCCTGATTGTTTGCATTGTATTCAATTTTCACTGGAACATTCCACAATTCATTATTTGCTACTGATTTATTCTTTCCTTTTGGATGTTTGGCTTTATATTCTTTTAATGCAAGTATTATGACATCTTTAACTTTACGTGCATTTCCATAACTCAAAACTATTGCTATTATTTCATTCTGAACTTCTTCATATTTCATTTTCATTTCTTCTGAAAAGAAATGATAAATGCTTGTGCAAACTCTACCAATTGACCGTTTTTCAGGAAACATTTCTCCATCATGTAACGCTTGCTGAACGAACGATTTAAACGCAGTTTCCAATTCCACTGAAGTCTTTGCCAATTTAATATCACTAAGAATATCAACCGGGTTTGAATTAGTCCCAACATTTTCTAAATGGATTATTCCGTCAATCGGAATATGGTCAGTTACTTTTGATACTTTCGTATCGAGTCTCTTCGCCAGACCGTATTCTTTTGAGTGCATTAGGAACATATTTATAAAAGAAGGGGCAAGACGTGTTGTTTCTCTCTGCCTCAATATGTGATAAGAAACAAGGTCAATGTTTTTGTAATTTTCACTTCTACGGCTTGTGTAAATTGTAAAGTAATCTCTTGCTAATTCTTCTTCAATTTTGATATTGTTGTTTGCGATGTTTGTGTAAACATAACCCTTGTCTAACTCCTCAATACCATAATGCTGTATTTCCGGCATACGCATAATTCTACCAACAGTCTGTATAGAGAATTTTTCGGAATGCCATTCACGAAATAAAACCAAAATGTATGCTCTTGGACAATCCCATCCTAAAGCTATAGCTTGTTTGAATAGCAAAACATCAACTTCATTATCATTCTTTGAAATGTTTTCCAGATTTCGCTTATCTTCTGAAAGATAGACTGCTAATTTGCCATTATCAGTTGTTATATTAAACTTCTTTGCTAAAAGGTTTTCTATTTCTTCGGTTTTGCTTTCAAAATCAGTGTTTTTACTGTCAGGTAATTGAATTAGTAACAATGGATTGATATTTTCCTTCCCAATTGCTTGAAATTTCTTTAGAAGTTCTTCTCTTTTCTTTAATGCCTCTTTCAATATAAATTCATCGCTTCCTTCACCTTCAAGCTTATCTTCTTTTAAATCAGGGTTTAAGGAAACTTTTTCCTTAATCATTCCCTCTTTTACAACATCTTCAAACTTTACTTTAACAATGTAGTCTGAATTCATATGAGGTGTAGCAGAAACCTCAAATGTAATTTTCGGATTCATTATTTCAATCAATCCTTTTGTGTTCTCAGCTGTTGCCGTGTGGTGGCTTTCATCAATTACCAAAATAATTTCTCTGCCTTCTTCGACAGTGTTATTAATGATCGATGTAAGGTTAAAGTCATTTTCGTTTTCACGGATAAAGACATTATCTTTCTTATTTATGCTTTCCCAATTAAGGAATAATATTTCATTTTCAGAAATCTTTTTATCAGTTAGTTCTTCAAGGTTTGAACATTCCAATACGCGATTATCTTTATAAAATTCTTCTAATTTCTCTTTACTCTGTATGTGTAATTTTCGGGGTGCAGCCCAAATAAATGAAAATGTTTTACTATCATCTCTTTTCTCAACTAAACGCAAAAGAAAATCGGCAATTATTATAGTTTTACCAGCACCCGTTGGTGCTTTGAAAATTATATTTTCATTAGTTTTGCCATCAAGCAATTCATTGGTCATTTCCAGCAATTTATTTATTGCTTTCTCTTTATATTCCAGATTTTTGATTATCATCTTTTACTTTTTGGGTTTTGAAGTTTCATATATCCTACGATATACTTTTAATATAGCCTCAGGAATTGAGCAAAATTTAATCTCATTTTTTATATCCTGGAAATCCTCACTGAAATCATCACCCTCCAATGAGAACACATAAACAGAAACAGGAAGTTTTAGCTTAATAATTTCCTTTTTGAATTCTGTTATTTTCATTTCATTAAAAAGGATTGCAGTATATTTGTCCTGATTTTTGAAAATGGAAATATCATTTTGATTCAACACTTCATCAAATGTGTTTTCTTTAATGCATAACATATCAATACTTTTTTCGGTGAGTAGTTTTTTGTTACGGTGTGTTGGCTCCGAGCTAATGAAGTTGGTTTTGTAGTATTTCAGATTGCCACCTAAACCGTCAACTGCTTCACCTTTAGTGTTCTTGTAACCTTTGATCACTTTTTTTATTCTCGGATAACAAACATCAGTGCAAATGTTAGCTTCATTATTAGTGATAAGAATAAATTGGCGATCCCCATTATCAGAATTGTTTAATTCAATTACAGCTTGACCTGTCGTACCAGAACCAGCCATGAAGTCCGCTATTATTGCGGATTTGTTTGGGTGCTTACTTATAAGATATGTGATTAAATCTTTCGGTTTTGGATAACTAAAAGGTTTTACATCAATTTCCCTTATCTCTTTACTTGCTTGTGTACTTGAAAATTTATCAATTACTCCAAAGGGTCTTTGTGTTCGTTCGATCAAATTTCCTTCGTTGTCGCAATACAAATACTGTTTTGTATAAACTTGCCATGTTTGCTCTTTGTCTTTTTTAAATACAATAAAATCGTTTTCAATACCCCACTCCAATTTCTTTCTTGACCATCTCCAACAAGCTTTTTTCCCTTTATTATTATCACGTGGCAATACCTGTGTATCATCAGGCGTTTTAATTGGATAATCTAACGAATCCGAATATTGAATACTACCCATGCCCAATTTTTGTAAGTAATAAGGACCTCTTTTCTTTTCATGCTTATCTTGTTCCTTATATCTATCCAAGTTTGAAATATCATCACCAATAATTTCAACACTCTCCTTTTTCTTAGCATAAGTCAAAATGTATTCGTGTTTAACTCTAAAATATTTACTATCAGAACTACCACCACCCTCTTTGTTCTGCCAAACAAGATTTGCCAAAAAATTATCTTCATTAAAAATATCATCACATAGTAATTTCAACTGTGCTTGTTCTATATCATTAATGGAAATGAAAATAACCCCACTGTTTTTTAATAAAGATTTAGCAAGTTTTAAACGCTTGCTCATAAACGAAAGCCATTTGCTATGTCTGTAACTATCTTCACGGTCAACAAACTTGTCGTTATATTTGAAGTCGTTGTTGCCTGTGTTATAGGGAGGATCACTATAAATTACATCAATACTTTTTGAGTGAGTGTAATTAAGCACTGAAAGTGCATGGTAGTTGTCGCCTTCGATTAAAATGTGAGTTGGGTTTTCATCGTCAGTTATTATTTCTCGCTTTTTGACCTCAACTAATACTGGTAATTTTCCTTCTGATTCAGCTTCAAACTTTTCTTTAGTCTTTTCCTCTTCCCACACTAATCCATATTTCTTTCTTTTGTTAAGTTTCTTTATTTCTTCTACAAGTTGTGAATGAGTGTAGTTTGCGTAATTATATTTAGCCATATTGCGTAATTTATACTGTTATTGAGTTTTCAGCAAACTTAATGATTCTATCTATTAAATCAACTAAAGATTTGGAAGATTTATCATCTTTCCAAGCATATTCAAGTGCTTTTGCAACAGCCAAAGGGTTTTTGTTTAAACCACCAGCTTTACCATAATCTTCGGCTGCTTTATCAACGAAACTTTTCCATTTAGTACCTATTTCAGATTCGATAACATCGCCAATATTAACTTTCCAGCAAGTTAAGTTTGGTTTGGTGATATGAGAAACGGGCCATTCACTTTCTTTATCATAACCTTGCAATGCAAGAATAGATTTATTGTCCTTTTTATGTTTTGTTATTTCTTCTGGTTTAGTTTTATTTGTGTCAGCATCAAAAACAACAAATGCTGGAATTGATAAAAGTTTTGCCATTGCAAGAGGTTTGATTAAATTACTTTTGCCATCAACAGGAACAATATGGCAACCATGTTTTCTGAAATCATTCATTTTACCTGTAAGAATTAAATAAGAAGAAAGATGTGCGACGTCCTCTATTCCCTCTGTGAGAATTAATACTTTGCAAAAAAACATTTCATTTATAACAGGATTTAATGAAGGATAAAGTTTGGCTATCATTCCTTCCTCTTTTAAAAGCTTTTCTCCTGCTTTTGCTAATTCATCAGTTAAATCTTTATATGATAAATTATTTACAGTTGAAAAACTCGGATTGCCTTTTTCACGAACAATATGAATTTTATCAAAATTATCACCAGGAATAAAAAGCGGACTATGAGTGCATAATAAAAGTTGTGAACCTTTTTTAGATAACTCAAGCAATGTTTCTGCTAAATATCTTGCTTGAGGCGGATGTTGATAAATTTCGGGTTCTTCAATTCCCATTATTAAGGTAGGTGCATTAACATCATCTACGAGTGCAAGTTCTTGAAGTAAAGCAAGCATATAAGAACGCTGCAGACCATGACCGAATCTTGATAAGTCACCTTCAAAATCTCTTTCGCCTAATTTAATACAAGCTGTTGGTTCTTCAATTTTGATAGATTTATCAGAGTCTTGTTTCCATTCGACTAATGCCTTAATATTAGGATGTGACCATGCAGTTAACCTAGTTTCTAAAGATTTTGATAAATCTGTTAATACCTTTTGTTCTTCTTTTAATAACTTTTGATAACGCTCTGTTGCATCTTTACGCAATTCAATTAAACCTTCTGTGAAATTTACTTTAGAGCGAACTGTTCGAGCGAGGAGTTGACCAAGAGCAGATGATTTAGTTTCTTCCGATTCAGTAACGACATCCTTTACAGCTGAAACAAAAACCCACTGGACATAACGCGCAAGTATATTAGCACCTTTTGTTGCACCATAGAAATCGTCACTACTTCTTGATAAGCTGCATTTATCAGGGTTTAAAGATTCAAATTCCTGCATACTTGAACTCATTGCAACCTTTGTTGTTGCTGTCTTTAAATCCGGAAACTTATTTCTGAAATCGGCAAATATTTCTTTCAATTCATTAACAAGTGCCCCATTTTTTTCAGCTTCAAAATACTTTGCAAACTCCTTCATTACTAATCTTTCACCATATTGTTTAACTTCTGCAATTCCTAAATTATTGTCATATTTAGCAACAGCAGATATAACAAGCTTATCCTGTCTTACATAATGAGACAAATCTAATTTTGCTTGATCAGAAAGGTCAGAGAAAGTAACAGTAATTTCTATATCCTCATCAGTATTTTTATGATGGAAATCATCGAATGAGAGCTTACTTAAATTTGTTTGACTATCTTTAAATTGTCTAAAGAAAACATTTAAAGCACAAAGAATTGTGGATTTCCCTGCACCATTTGCACCAACAAAACAAGAATAATCATCTAAATTTATTGTCACGTCTTTAAATGAACGAAAATTCTGAATACGAACGGATTCAATTTTCATGTAAATTTATTTATATTTTTTTAATATCTTATTTTTACTTTCCTATCAACTTCTCATATCCAAACTTCAGAACTTTTGTATAATCGCTTAATTTAGTCTTTCCCGGCTCTATCAAATAGACTACTTGTTTCCACTGGCTTTGATATTTCGTAATAGGATTTTTAAACTTCTTTGCTTCAACATCGCTTATCATTACAAACAAAGCGAATGATTTCGAACCAATCCATTTAATCCCGAAAGCTCTGAAGAAACCCGATTTAAAAACACAATTATTTGCGTTGTACTTTATTTCAAGTTTCCAGTTGTTTTTCTTCACGATTTTGTTAAGTTCCTTCGTGTATTTCATGAAATGATTTACGCTGTTATCATTCCTTCTGGACTTATAATAATCGACATTATACTCCTGCAAACCATGTGTGGGTTTTATTTTGCTCTTCTTTACTTCTTTCTCGAGCTTTTTAATCAGGAAGAAATGGTTCTTCCCGTCAATCCATCTGCTTATTTCAATAAACTCAACATTGGAAACTATTTCCTGTGCGGAATTAATTGCAGATTGCATTACAGAAGGCGCTATTACAATTAATCTGACTTCAATATTTCTCCAGTCAATTTCAATATCATCGGGTCTGTTTTCATTTTCAAGCCATAGGGCTTTTATACTGTCGGGATAATTTTTTGCCCAAATTGCGTACTTGACTAATTGCGAAATTATATTTTCATCAACAGCAACATTTTTCATTTCTATAATACATACTTTACCGTCGGTATCAACACCAATTATATCCGGAATGCCGGGTTTACCGCCCCCACGAATTTGCCTTTTAAGAAGAAATATATCGGAAAGAAATTCTTTTGAATCAAAAACAATTTTCTCGAATTCTTCTTCGGTTTTAAATGGTGTTTCATTAAGAATTTTGGGTCGGGATTTTGAATGCCATAATAAGTTTGCCATGATATATT
>JBHELA010000217.1:0-3241 GCA_041859005.1 Ignavibacteria bacterium | reverse complement strand
AATTTATCCTTATTTATCTTATAATTGTTAGCAATATTTGTAAATGGTATAAAAGGTTTGTTTAATGGGTTTTCTATCTGTTTAAAGTCATCTCCGCTTTTTCCGGTCAAGCCGGCATACAAATAGCCAACATGCTTCAATTTTTTAATTTCCCAATGCTCTGGAATCTCTCCAATCCATTCAATCCCCGATTGCTTATATTTATCGTACCTTTTCACTTAAGTCTTTTTAATTGTGTGTTGTTGACTAGGGACTTCATCTGAGTTATTGCTATACTGTTGAGTTGTAAAAGTCGTTCACTCTGAGCCATACCCTTTCGTATAAGTACTGCATTAATACTTTCCATGTTTGAAAGAACAACAAGTTGCTCAATGCTGGCAGAATCTCTAATATTCCCTTCTGTGTCCGGATTTTCGTCACGCCACTGTTTGGCAGTTTTTCCGAATAAGGCAACATTCAGCAGGTCAGCTTCATTAGCATAAAGAAAGTTAATTTGTTGCTTAGTAAGAGATTTGGGGATAAGATTTTCTTTGATAGCATCTGTGTGTATATGGTAATTAACCTTTGCCAGAGTACGCTGAAGATTCCATTCTAATTTTAAACGGTCATTTTCGCTGTCCTTAAGTCGTTGAAATTCTACAATAAGGTAAAGTTTGAACTCTGAGGATATCCATGACGCAAATTCAAAAGCAATATCTTTATGGGCATAAGTACCGCCGTATCTGCCTGATTTTGAAACTATTCCTACTGAATTTGTCACCTCTATCCACCTTTGAGGTGATAGCACAAAGTAATTGCTCCCGGCTTCGTTTTTAAACCTCTCGAATTCGAGAGGTTTAAAATTTGGATTGAATAGTTTTTCCCATAAACCGATAAATTCAATCGTGCTTCTGTTGCGTATCCAGTTATTTATAATAGCAAAAGGTTCTGTAGAGTTTCTTGATTTTGCAATATCTGTAAGAGAGATATAATCATTATTACCTTGCGTAATAACTGTTACTTCATACCCTTTTACTTTTATTGATTTATTTTTTGCCATAATAATTATTTTTAAATTTGTCTTAACATTCCGTCTGTTTCATCCTCCAAAACCAGAATATCTTTTCTGATTTCAGAAAGACTTCGCAAAGATTTGTACTGATAAAAATATTTCGTAAAGTTTATTTCATATCCCGTCTTTGTTCGAGTAGTTTTTCTCATAAACTATTTGCTGTTTTATCGCCTCATTAAATTGCTCTTTTGCTTGTTCCCTTGCTTGTTCCTTTTCAGAGTAACAAGCTGTTAGACCTAATCTAAGTTGCTGATTATTAATAAGTTAACTTGTTCCTTTATTCCGGTTTGATTTGCTTCTCGTGCTCATGATCTGTCTTATAGTCAACATGAAAAGACATCGCTGTCCTGAAATATTTCCTCTCACTTTCAACCGTTCTGCGGCTTATTAAATCATCAATATTTATCGGGAACGACATGTAATAGAATATTTAAGTTTTAATCAAGTACTTCCTTTATCATTCCTTCTGTTTCCTTCTCAAGTGCAAGTATGTCTTTCCGTATTTCTTCAAGTGAACGCAATGGCTTGTACTGATAAAAATATTTTGTAAAGTTTATTTCATAACCTATTTTCGTTTTTGTCTTATCTATCCATGCATCAGGCAGGTGAGGAAGCACCTCTCTCCTGAAATATTCTCCAATATCTTCTTTCAGCGGTACGTTCTCAAAATCGCGTAAATCAGCGTCGGGAACAGGATTGCCCTTCTTGTCATTTATAATTTCCCCCTTTTCATCACGCTTTGGTCGCTCTACGGTTATACGGCTGTACCCGAAATCTTCATTATCAAAAATCTTGCAGTATTCTGATTCTTTAAAATCCGAGTAAATCTCAGTGATTCTCTTTGTTGCTTCTTCGTGTATTTCCTTTCGTTTGTTACCGAGACTGCGAAGCATCTTGCTGTAAAAAGGATTGTCTTTATCCTCGGCATTGCTTCCCGTTGCATTTATCATCTGTATTTTTCCTTTGCGTCCTTTTTCTTTTCTGTCCGTTACTATCCATACGTACGTTGATATTCCCGTATTGTAAAACAACTGGTCAGGCATTGCTATTATTGCCTCAAGCATGTCATTCTCTACTATCCATTTCCTTATGTTGCTCGTTCCGCTTCCTGCTCCGCCGCTGAATAACGGCGAGCCGTTAAATACAATCCCAACCCTGCTTCCTCCTTTATCCCTTTTCATCTTGCTTATCATGTGCTGTAGAAAAAGGAATGAGCCGTCGCTTATTGCTGGCAGTCCTGCTCCAAACCTTCCTGCATACCCTTTGTTTGCATACTCTTCCTTTATCTGCTTCTCTGATTTCTTCCATTCAACCCCGAAGGGCGGATTGCTCAGCATGTAATCAAATTTCTCGTTCTCAAGTCCGTCTTTAGCAAAACTGTCGCAGTACTTTATGTTTGCGGGATTTTGTCCTTTTATGAGCATGTCTGATTTGCAGATTGCGTATGATTCCGGGTTTAATTCCTGCCCGAATACTTCAAGCTTTGCATCAGGATTTAATTCATGAAGGTATTCCTCCGCAACGCTCAGTATTCCTCCCGTTCCGCATGCGGGGTCGTACAGCGTTTTCACTATTCCTTTCCTTCGCAAGATGTCTTTGTCATTTGCAAAGAGCAGGTTCACCATCAGACGAATTACTTCTCTCGGTGTAAAATGCTCTCCCGCTGTCTCGTTGCTCAGCTCTGCAAACTTTCTTATCAGCTCTTCAAAAATGTAACCCATCTCAAGCGTGTTTACATTCCTGAACATTTCTCCCGCTTCTGCAAATTTCTTTACAACAAGATAAAGTAAATCGTATTCATCGAGCTTCTTTATCTGGTCTTCAAAACTGAAGTACTCGATTATTTCTGACGCACTTATGCTGAAACCCTTCAGATAATTCCGGAAATTGGCAGCGATGTTGTTGTGGTCTTTTGCAAGCTCGTTGAAATCAAACTTGCTTCTGTTGTGAAATTTTACCTTCGCTGCATTGTTCAGTATGGGCTCAAGTATTTCAGGCTTCTTTGTCTTGTTCTGTTCATAAACTTTCAGAACGTCTTTCTTAGTCGGTTCAAGCACAAAGTCAAGCCTCCTTATTACCGTCAGCGGAAGTATTATTTTTCCATAATCCGCCTGTTTGTAATTTCCTCTCAGAAGGTCTGCTATCGACCAGAGAAAGTTTGCTTTTTCTTTAAAGTTATTCATTCGGTAT
>JBHELA010000197.1:0-10408 GCA_041859005.1 Ignavibacteria bacterium | reverse complement strand
GAATAAGGGACTTTATCTGTATAGAAATACGGAAGAGAAGAATTATCGTATGAAATTCTTTTTTCAGCACCTGATAGTTTTGCGATGATTGATGAACGAGTATATCTCTGGACGGAAATGACAACATCGTATTTATTTTTCTTGACTTCTGAAACGATATTTCTGAAACCTGATATTCCCTTTGCTGATTCGTGCTTATCAAAAATAATAACTTTGTTTATATAAGGATTACCTTTCAGAATTTCAGAAGTTTTAGGAATGCACATAAAGTCGATGGAACAATCGGGTTTCTTTTCCTTAAGAACCTGCACGAGAGGAAGTGAAAGTATTACATCGCCGAAAAAGGCAGTTTGTATGACTAATACTTTCATTGCTTTATGTGTTTAAACCTTCTATGAATCCAAAGCCACTGTTCGGGATTTTCACGAATAGCAGCTTCAAGTCTTTGATTAATTCTATCTGTTAAATTCTGTACATTTTCGTCAGTTGCTCCCCCCTGCAAATCGTCAAAATTAATTTTACCTACTTTAATAAGATAATTATATTTTTTCTGTCTGACAGGATAAGCGAAAATCAGTTCAGTGTTGAACTTAAGAGCCATTTTCGCAGGACCGGAGAATGTTGCGACATTTTGTCCGAAGAAATTTGAATAGACGGAGTAGTCGGGATTTGCTGACTGGTCCATAAGAAAGCAGACTATACCATTTTCTTTAACGATACTGTATATCTCACGAAGAGAACTACCAACTTCGATAATTCTGTTACCGCCGAGTTCACGGAATTCATTGACCTTATTATTTACGAGATTATTAGTCTGGCTTTTTACTATAATATTCAGTTTTCTTCTGAAAATTTTTCCATACGAAAAAGCCATGATTTCCCAGTTTGAGATATGTCCGCTTAGAAAGAATACGCCTTTTCTTTTACGTAAAGCTTCGTCAACAAGGTGATAATTATTTATAGAAACAAATTTATCAAGTAGTCTTTTCTTCATTCTGGGAATATAAAGCAGTTCAAAGAGAGTGATTCCAAGATTGATAAAAACTCCTTTAACCACACCGCGTTTCCACTTTTCATCTTCTTCGGGAAAACACAAAGTGAGATTATTCATTGCGACTTTCTTTCGTGATGGAAGAATATAGAGGAATAACAAACCGAAAAGTTTTCCTGACCTTTGAACAAACTTTAAAGGGAATAATCTTAAAATGAAAGAAATTAACATTAATAAGGAATATGTCAAAACATCTGTCATCAGATTATTTCAAACTATTCTGCAAATAAAGTGGCTGAGTTTGATTTAACGATTAAAGTATTTACTAAATCACCAATTTTATGATTTCTTTTGGATATTATAACTGATTTATTGCAATCAGTACGACCCATCAAGAAATCATCAGATTTTTTTGATACACTTTCAAGAAGAATGTTAACTTTATTACCGACCATATCTTTATAAATATCGGCTGATATTTTCCTTTGATGGTGAATTATTTCATTAAGTCTGTTTGTTTTAACTTCCTGCGGAATATCATCGTCCATTCTATATGCTTTTGTATTTTCTCTTGGAGAATATGCGAATGTATAGGCACTGTCGTATCCGACTTCTTTCATAAGGTCAAGAGTCATCTTATGTTCTTCTTCTGTTTCGGTAGGAAAACCTGTAATGATATCCGTAGAGAGTCCTATACCCGGAATAGTTTTCTTGGCATAATTCATAATACTCAGATACTGATCGATGCTGTAAAGTCTGTTCATAAGCTGCAGAATACGTTCAGAACCAGACTGGACAGGAAGATGTAGATAATTGCAAATGTTACTGAACTCTGCCATAGTGTTGATAAGCTTTTCAGAGCAATCGTAAGGATGCGATGTTGAATACCTGATTCTCATTCCGGGAACGGCAACAGCTACTGATTTAAGCAGATCAGCAAAATCATTGCCTTCATCGTTAAATGAATTAACATTCTGACCCAGAAGAGTAATTTCTTTTATACCTTCGTCAAAGAGCATCTGTGCTTCATTGACAATACTTTCGACTTTTCTACTCCGCTCCCTGCCACGGGTGAAAGGAACGACACAGAATGTACAGAACTTATCGCAGCCTCTCATGATTGATATCCAGGCATTAATCCCCTCTTTTCTAACGGGAATAATATCATCATAGGTTTCTATTTTAGATAATTTAACAGCTACACCTCTTTCACCTGTTTCGAAAATATTATGGATTAAATGAGGAATCTTTCTGTATTCATCGGGACCAACAATAAGGTCAACGCATCTTTCCTTTTCGATTAAATCATATCTTAATCTTTCTGCCATACAGCCGAGAATTCCTATTACTTTATAAGGATTTTTCCTCTTGTGAGCTGAAAGGTGTTTTAGCCTGTTATAAATTCTTGTTTCTGCGTTTTCACGGATAGAACAAGTGTTGAGAAGTATTACATCGGAATTATTAATATCATCAGTTTCATTGTATCCAAAATCACTCATAACACTAAGCACGATTTCAGTATCGGAAAAGTTCATAGCACAGCCATAAGTTTCGATATAGACTTTCTTATCGTTATTTTTCCTGTTAAAGTTTTTACGCTTAGGCGATATTGATTTATTGCTTAGTATTAAATCTTCAAACATTTAAATCTTTACTCTTTCTCTTTTAAAAAAATCTTCTGTGACTTCTGCAATACCCTTTGCATCAAGCTTCAAGCTTTCATGAAGCTCTTCTGGTTTACCATGTTCGATGAATCTATCGGGCAATCCGTGCAAAAGTATATCGTTTTTGAAGCCGTATTGCTCAGCAAATTCAGCGACGGCACTGCCGAACCCTCCGAGGATTGAATTATCTTCTATTGTAATTACTTTATTGAATTTTGTGAATGTACTTTTCAGTAAATCGGTATCAAGAGGTTTCACGAATCTCATATTAACTACTTCAACATCAATCCCCTTTTCTTTCAGTATATCAGCCGCAGCCGTAGAATTATGGACCATGTTTCCAATAGCAAGAATAGCAATATCTTTACCTTCTTTGACAACTTCACCTTCACCAATTCTCATTTGAGTAAATTCAGAAACATCAACACCGAGAGCATTACCTCTCGGATACCGCATAGCTATAGGACCTTTCTTATAAAGAGTAGCAGTATAAAGCATATTTCTCAATTCATTTTCATCTTTAGGAGCCATAATAACCATGTTAGGTATCAGTCTCAGATATGAGAGGTCAAAAGAACCGTGATGAGTAGGACCATCAGCACCAACAAGTCCTCCCCTATCAAGAACAAATACGACATTTAGTTTCTGAGTTGCGACATCGTGTATAATCTGATCGAACGCTCTTTGTAAGAAAGTAGAATAAATAGCCACAACGGGAGTAAAACCTTCAGTAGCGAGACCAGCAGCGAAAGTGACCCCATGCTGTTCAGCAATACCAACATCAAAATATCTTTCAGGAATTTCTTTCTGCAATATGCTAAGACCAGTGCCATCGGGCATTGCGGCTGTTATGCCAATAATTTTTTCATCTTTCCGAGCAAGTTCAACAAGAGCTTCACCGAATATTTTAGTATAAGCAGGAGCAGTTGATTTTTTATGTTCAATTCCTGTGGTTTTATCGAACGGATTTAAAGCATGTAGTTTTTGGAAATGTTTCGGAGCATACGAAGGGCCTTTACCTTTTTCAGTAAACACATGAACAAGAACAGGACCCGAGAAATTTTTAATCTCTTCAAATGTTTTTACCAAATTAACTACGTTGTGACCGTTAAGAGGTCCGAAATACCTGAATCCAAGAGCTTCGAAAAGCATACCAGGAGTTAAAACACCTTTAAGCCCGCCTTCAATTTTAGCTGCTAATGCACGAAGTCTGTCACTATTTTTCTTATCTACTTTACCCGTAAGATTCCAAACCTTATTTCTTAACTTATTGTAGGACTCATTTAGCATCAATTCATTGAAATAATTCTGTATTGACCAGACATTCGGAGCAATAGACATTCTATTATCATTAAAGACAACAATCATATCCTTTTTAAGCAAGCCTATATTATTCATTGCTTCATAAGCCATACCGCCTGTCATAGAGCCATCCCCAATAATTGAGACTACTTTAAACTTTTTCTTTTGAAAATCCCTTGCGGTTGCAATACCAAGACCAGCGGACAACGATGTGGTTGCGTGCCCAGCACCGAATGCATCATATTCGCTTTCCGAACGCTTGAGAAAACCACTTATACCATTTTTCTGACGGATAGTTTTTAATGCATCGCGTCTTCCTGTTAATATTTTATGAATATACCCCTGATGTCCGACATCCCAGATAAGTTTATCTTTGGGGGTATCAAAAACGTAATGAAACGCAAGAGTCAATTCAACAACGCCAAGCGAAGCCCCAAGATGACCACCAATCTGAGAAATCGTATCCATAAGATAATCACGGAGCTCATCTGAAAGAACCCTGAGGTCGAGCAGGTTGAGCTTTCTTAAATCCCTGGGATATTCAATATCTTTCAGAAATTTCGTATTATTCAAATCAAATTTTATTACATCCATTTATTTATCAGGATTAATTTTTTCAATTTTAAGTTCAGCTTCAGTGAGCTTATCCCTGCAAATCTTTAATAATTTAAGTCCCTCCTGATAATTTTCAATTATCGAGTCAAGAGACTTTTGTTCAATATTTTCTTCCAGATCGTTCAGAATCTTTTCGAGTTTACGGAAAGAATATTCAAACGAGTCAGTATTTGCTTTTTCTTTTGCCATGATGTATGTAAAACAAAAATAACATTAATAAAATTAAATTATTATTGAAATAAACGCTGTTTTTCAGTTCACCGTAGCGTCAACGCTACCGTCGTGGAACCTAATATTCAAAGAATCCTTTTTCTTCAATTCCTTTTTACCTGATACTATTTTACTATGTTTAGTGACAACTGCAAATCCTCGCTTCAGAGTATTATCAGGACTTAAGTTTTTTAACATCTTTTCTTTGTAGTCTAAATCGTTTTTGAAAAACAAAAGCCTATCATTACATAACGAAACTAAAGAATCATATTTATCTTTTAAATCGACCTGATAGTCTTCAACGGTATCAGAGAATATCTTATTTAAATCATCGCTTATCTCATCAATACGAAGCTTTACCTCATTAAGAATATCCCTTGGCTTATTGAATGCGTAATTAGACTGAATTCTATCAAGACTTTCTTTGTAAAAAATAACTCTGTCATTTACTAATGACTTCAAGTCATAATCATAGTTATTAAGATTATCCATAAGCTCCCGCTTATCAGGAAGAATCATCTCCGCGGCTGCGGAAGGGGTCGGTGCCCGCAAGTCAGCAACAAAATCGCATATCGTATAGTCGACTTCATGCCCGACAGCACTAACGACAGGAATTTTTGATTGATAAACAGCTCTTGCTACTGCTTCTTCGTTGAACGTCCAAAGGTCTTCAATAGAGCCACCACCTCTTGCAATAACGATAACATCGAAATTTAACGGGAAATCATTTGCCTGCTTTATCGCCCTGCATACACTTTCAACTGAGCCTTTTCCCTGAACCAATGCAGGAAACAAGTAAAGATTAAAATTCGGATACCTCTTTTTAGAAACTTTAATAAAGTCTTCAATAACAGCACCTGACTCCGAAGTTATAATAGCAACGTTTTGAGGAAAATCCGGAATTGGTTTTTTCCTTTCCTCATCAAAGAGACCTTCTTTGAGCAGTTTTTCTTTAAGTCTTTCGAAAGCGGCCTGAAGTTCTCCGATACCGATTTCAGTCAAGCTATGTACCTCTATAGCATAAGAACCTCGGGGTTCATATACAGTCACTCTTCCCCTGATGAGAACTTTCATACCATCTTCAGGTTTAAACTTAAGATGGTTAAACCGAAAATTCCAAAGGTTACAAGAAATCTGAGATTTATCATCTTTCAGGACAAAGTAGGAATGTCCGGAAGGCATAGCTCTTCTGTAGCCGGATATTTCACCTATCACAAACACATCATTCAGACGCGTTTCCAGAGTTTGCTTAATAAAGGAAGATAATTCTGAAACGGTCAGAGGATGCTCGTCTTCAGTATTTTGAAATAGAGTATTCAAATGCATTTATTTACTTAAACGAAAAAACCCCGCTATTGAATCAGCGAGGTTTTGCTCGAAGAGGGGGACTCGAACCCCCAACCCTTCGGTTAACAGCCGAATGCTCCACCATTGAGCTATCTTCGAATCATCAATAAAAATACCTCTAATTTATAAAATTGTCAATGACATAATTATATGTTTTCTGTTAAATATTACAGAAAAATGCAAAATGGGGTCTAAATATTTCGTTGAAAAACAGGAATCATTTTCCTGTGTTTTTTTCATTACATAAATAAATTAACTTGATTATATTAAAAATTGCAAATAATGAAGATATTTAAGTTAATAATATTATCCCGTCCAAAACAATGGCTAAAAAACCTCTTTGTTTTTGCACCTTTACTATTTGCGGGTCAGATGCTGAATTTCGACTTGGCAGTTAAAAGCGTACTTGCATTCCTGGCATTTTCATTCACTTCCAGCATAGTGTATATAATTAACGATATAGTTGACCGTGAGGCAGACAGAGCCCACAAAAAGAAAAGATTCAGACCACTTGCAGCTGGAGAAGTAAATGTTTTTGAATCGTTAATGTTTGCTCTAATCTTATCAATAATAGTTGTGCTTGCACTTCTAAAGCTAAGTATAATATTCGCTCTTGTAATAGGTGTATATGTGACGATGAATTTGTTTTATTCTTTAAAGCTCAAGCATGTAGTTATACTGGATGTATTTATAATATCACTCGGATTCATGCTTAGAGTTGAAGGAGGCGCTGCTGCGATTGAAGTACCAATATCAAGCTGGATGATACTTACTACAATTTTCCTATCCCTTTTTCTTGCTATATCGAAAAGGAGAGCTGAACTTACAGGTTCTGAGAATGACAATTTTGAAAACCAAAGAAAAGTACTCAGCCATTACGACGTAGTCTTTGCTGACCAGATGAACACAGTCGCAGTTACGGGTACGATTATATGTTATGCTTTGTACACAGTCTCGAGCAAAGCCGTAAGCACATTTCATACAGAAAATTTAATATACACAACACCATTTGTAATATACGGGTTATTCAGGTATCTTTATCTTCTTCACAGAAAGAATCTGGGCGAGAGTCCTGAACTTATAGTCACGAAAGACATATCTTTAATAATTAACATAATACTCTGGTTTACATTTTCGTTTTTAATAATCTACAGAAATAAAATACCCGGATTATAAAACGGAATGAATGCAATCATCAGACTAAAAAATTATTTCTCAAACAATCCCACACAGTATAAGTCAGAAGTAATACTATTGTTCTGTTCACTTGTCTGGGGATTCAGTTTTCCTTCAGTGAAGATTGCATTAAATTACATGTCACCTAATGCATTCATATTCTTCAGGTTTTTCCTGACCGTCTTAATTTTCTACGGGTTTTACAGAAACAGAATAAAAGAATTTAAAAAGGATGATGTAAGAAAAGGAATAATTCTCGGTATATTTCTATTTTTAGGATTTGTGAGCCAAACAATAGGATTACAGCATACAACCTCTGCTAACTCAGCATTCATAACGGGAACATACCTTGTATTAATTCCATTTGTTCAGATAGTGGTAGTAAAAGTTAAACCGAAGATGGAAAATATGATTGGTGTTTTAATAGTTATGTTTGGGATTTACATACTATCAGATATAAAGAATGCAGAACTAAATTTCGGAGACATTATAACGATGGTATGTTCGGTAGCATTTGCTTATCATATCGTTTATCTTGACAAGTATTCACGCGTTAGTGATGCCCTACCGTTGATATGGGGGCAATATCTGGCAATGGCTGTATTAAGTTTATTATCTTTAGTTTTCATAGAACATTTATGGTTAGATTCATTTAAAGCAGAGTTCAACTGGTTTCTGGTATTCTCAATAGTGTTCAATGGAATATTTTCAACATTCATAGCATTATTTTTAGCTATTAAGTTTCAAAAATACACAACACCAATCAGGGCAGGACTTATTTACAACATGGAACAGGTTTTCGCCGTTATATTCGGATTCATTCTGATATCCGAACTACTTTCAGGTAACCAGATAGTCGGAGCGATAATAATTCTGCTTGGATTTATATTTTCGGAATTTTACCAGGAAATAAAGAAAAAGATATTACATGCGGGCAATTAGAATTATAGCGAAAGGACTTGTGCAAGGTGTAGGATTCAGGTATTACTGCTATAAAACTGCAAAAGAATACGGAATTTCAGGTTACGCAAAGAACTTATATAACGGTGATGTTGAGATTTTGGCTCAAGGAGAAGAAGGGCTTCTGAACGATTTCGTCAGAAGAGTTAATATCGGACCGATTAATTCAAGTGTCACCACATTACATAAAGAGGAAACAAAGTATGATGATAAAATGAAAACATTTGAAGTTTATTAAAACACTTGTATTTTTTGCTTTTATTGAATATTATTGAAGAAAAAAGGAGTTGAGTAAAGAGGTTAGCTACCAGTTATTAACCAATTATCAGTGATGGAAAAGAAAATAAGTTTAATATTAGTTTTTGCAGCTGCAGTGATACTGTCAGCTAATTTTACATTTGCTCAACAACAATACACTTACGATTTTCTAAATTTGAACGTTGACGCCCGATCTTCTGCTATGGCGGGTAGTTTTGTTTCGGTTTCAAATGATGTAAACACAATTTTCTACAATCCAGCAGGTCTTGCAACACTCGAGGGCAAACAGGCAAGCGTCGGATTCTTCAAATATTTAATGGATATAAATTCCGGAAATGTTGCTTATTCACAGAAATATAAAGATGTCGGCTACTTTGGAGCAGGTATCAGATACATGAATTACGGAAGCTTTGATAAATACGATGAAAACTTCGAGAACCTTGGTACTTTTGGTGCTAATGAACTTGCGCTTTCACTCGGTTACGCAAATAAATACAAGATAAATTTTCATTACGGAGCAAATATAAAGCTAATATACTCATCTATCGACGAGTATAACTCAATGGCTCTTGCATTAGATCTTGGTGCTATGTACGTTATCCCTGAAGAGAAACTGAACTTTGGAATTAGTGTTTTGAATCTCGGTACACAAGTAAAGAAATATATAAACACTAACGAAAAACTACCTGTAGATTTACGTTTAGGTATGACGAAGACGCTCGAACATCTTCCTTTGACGGTTAATATCGGATTTTCAAACCTTCTTGATGAGTACGATAAATTCTTTGAAAGGTTCAAGAATATAGTTGTCGGAGGAGAATTTACGCTTAATGATTATGTGCTGTTAAGAATTGGATACAACAACCCTCAAAGACAGAACTTCAAGACAGGGTCTTCGCTTGGTATTAGCGGCTTCTCAGCGGGTGTCGGTATTAGATTCGGAGAACGATACAAACTTGATTATGCGTTTAATTCACTCGGAAATGTAGGTGCTGCTCACAGGTTTAATATAGGATTTGATATATAGATTTTAAAATATAACAGAAAATAAAAAACCCTGTCTTAACCGGATAGGGTTTTTTATTTTAAAGAGATAATTTTTAAATCAGAAAAGATTAATCTTAACGCCATCGTTTTTAATCTTGACGGTAAGTTTTTCAACTTCTATGATTAGTTTATTTAGGTTATTAAAGAACTTATCGTCATAAATGAACCTACCAACTCCGCTATTTTGAGTCTGAATATCAGAAACAATAAGGTTAAGGTTTGTAACGAGAGAATCAAATTTCACCGTAAGCGACTGAACGTCCTTAAAGGTGTTCTTTATCTCAGGTGTAGTATCATCAAGAAGAGTATTAACATTCTTTAGTGTTTTATCAGCATTATCCGACAAGTTATTAACGTTCTTTCTTGAATCAGCAACTAATCCATTTAGACTTCTTGAAGTTACAGCAAGGTTAGACATAGTATTCTTCAAATCTCCCTGCATGCGTTTATCGCCGACAAGTTCATTTATGTTGACGAGAACAAGGTCCAGGTTATCAGCTGTTTTATTAAATTTACTTATGAGTGTTTTTACATCACCAGCCATATCAGATGCTGCTTTCATAATCGTAGAGATATCGGCACCATTGAAACCCACAAGAGGTTTTGAATAATCTAATTGATTAGCATCTTTTCCTGGCCTGATATACAGGACTTTCCCTCCCATCAGTTCCGGAGAAGCCACTTCGATTGAATAATCTGTCTTGAGTACGACATCTTTTTCCAGAGAAAATTCAACTTTTACGGAATCGCCGATAAGTTCAATATTGTTAACCTTGCCCTTTACAACACCATTAACAGTAACAGGGTCACCGAAACTAAGACTTGATACTGCGGAAAA
>JBHELA010000164.1:0-13655 GCA_041859005.1 Ignavibacteria bacterium | reverse complement strand
AGTTGTTAGTTTTAAGTTGCGCGCTCTTTGTCGCAGATCCGCCATCTTATTGGGAGGACGTCCGCCGTCTTGTCGAAGATCCGCCATTTTGTTGGGCGGAATAGCTGAACGTTCTTCTTTTTTTCTTGTCATCCCCGCTCGTTCTTGGCGGGGATCTCATCCCATTTCATCCCCGCTCGCTAAGCAGATACGTGAAACGTCTTTAGGCGGCCTGCCTGCTGCAGGTTCAACTTTAGGCAGGGGATCTCATCACTTTTCTTTTCATTCCCACTTGCGAAGCAGAAACGTGAAACGTCTTTAGGCGGTGATCTCCGCTCTTATTTTTCTTGTCATCCCATCATGTTTGTAGATGGGATCCAGAAATGAAACTATTCACTTAATTTATCTTGCTCTTATCTCTTAAAATCAACGAACCATCAACCAACAACTAACAACGATAAACTATGAACTTAAAACTATTTTGCTATCTGTTTTGTTTTCTGTATATTGAACTTATTTTAAATAGAATTATTTAAAAACTAAAATAACAAAGCATGAAAGAATTATCAGGAGATGTATTTTATCCTTCAAAAGAGATTCTTAGAAAATCGAGAGTGAAGGACTGGGATAAACTAAATAACTTTGCTAACGAAGACCTTCAGGGTTTCTGGGAAAAAGAAGCGAAGGAACTGAAGTGGTTCTCTAAATGGGACAAAGTTCTTGATGATTCTTCAAAGCCCTTCTTTAAATGGTTTACGGGTGCTAAGACCAACATTGCTTATAACTGTCTTGATGTTCACCTAAAAACTCACCGCAAAAACAAGGTAGCACTTATGTGGGAAGGCGAGAAGGGAGAGAGCAGGTCGTTTTCTTACTTTGCTCTTCACAGGGAAGTATCAAACTTTGCTAATGTACTTAAAAGCCTCGGCGTAAATAAAGGCGATAGGGTTACGCTTTATCTTGGACGAATTCCTGAACTCGTTATTGGTATGCTTGCATGCGCAAGAATTGGTGCCGTACATTCGGTCGTGTACGGAGGGTTTTCTGTAGAATCACTTCACGAAAGACTTGAAGACAGTCATTCAAAAGTTCTGATTACTGCCGACGGAGCTTTCCAGAGAGGAAAAATAATTCCGCTTAAAGCTATTGCCGATGAAGCTTTACTGAGAGCAGCAAGCGTTGAAAGCGTTCTTGTCATTAAGCGTACGGGTGAGCCTGTAAATATGGAGTATGGCAGGGATATCTGGTATCACGAACTTGTAACACTGCCAATGATAAACTCAAAGAATGAAGTCGAAAAGGTTGATGCAGAGCATCCGCTGTTCCTTCTTTACACATCGGGCACTACGGGAAAACCGAAGGCAATTCTGCATACGCACGGCGGTTATATGACAGGCACTTATTCTACATTCAAGTATGTGTTTGATATACGCGATGACGACAGGTACTGGTGCGCTGCCGACCCCGGCTGGGTAACGGGTCACAGCTATATTGTTTATGGTCCATTGCTAAATGGTGCGACGCAATTGCTTTATGAAGGAGCACCCAATTATCCCTTCCCGAACAGATGGTGGCAGTTAATAGAGAAGTACGGCATTACGATTCTTTATACTGCTCCGACTGCAATAAGGGGACTGATGAGGTTTGGAAATGCATGGCCTAACAGGCACGACTTAAGTTCATTGAGACTGCTCGGCTCTGTTGGTGAACCCATAAATCCTGAAGCATGGAAATGGTATCACAATATTATAGGTAAGGGACGCTGTCCGATTATGGATACATGGTGGCAGACTGAAACGGGCGCATTTATGATAACGCCGACTCCTGTCGTTCCTCTGAAACCGGGCTCAGGTACCCGTCCTTTCTTCGGTGTGAAAATGGATATACTTGATGAAGATGGTACACCTGTTCAGAACAATGATGAAGGTTTTCTTGTTATTAAAACACCCTGGCCTTCAATGATGCGTACGATATATAACGACTCTGAAGCTTATATTCAAAAGTACTGGAGCAAATACGAAGGCATGTATCTAACGGGCGATTCTGCGAGACGCGATGAGGATGGTTATTACTGGATTATCGGAAGAACAGATGATGTCCTGAAAGTATCAGGATACAGGCTTGGCACTGCCGAGATTGAAAGTGCTCTCGTCAGCCATCACGATGTAGCTGAAGCAGCTGCTATAGGACTTCCGCACGAAGTGAAAGGAAATGCAATTTATACTTATGTGATATTAAAAGCAGGAGTTGAAAAATCCGAAGCCTTGAGGGAAGAACTGATTAAACACGTTGGTCATGAAGTCGGTCCGATAGCTAAACCTGAGAATGTTGAATTCGTTGATTCTCTGCCAAAGACAAGAAGCGGAAAAATAATGAGAAGACTGCTCAAAGCAAAAGCACTCGGACAGGATCCTGGGAATATATCTACTCTGGAAGATTAATGTGTTAAGGAAGATTAATGTGTTAGGTGAAACTCGCACTTACACTTAGGGTGCTGTTTAAAAATTACAAAAACGTTAAATAAAATTGCCGTTGACATAAATCAGCGGCAATTTTTAGCTATCAACTAATAATTATTATAATAAAATCCACCTATATCATTTCCGCCTTCACGGTTGCCGTTTACATTGCCTCCGTTGGGGTTAGGTTTCTTGGGTCCTTTATCGAATGAACCACCGCTTTTGTAACCACCGCTTTTGTAACCACCGCTTTTAAAACCACCGCCTTTATTAAATCCGCCCGGGTTTTTTGGCTGGAATCCTCCGCTCTTTCCTTTAGTGAAAGGTTTCTTCTTTTTATCAGCAGTATTCGGATTGGCAAGGCTGACCGTTAAAGGTCTGTCCTTAAAGTCAGAGCCGTTTAACTCGTCAATTGCTTTCTGCCCCTCTTCATCATTTGTCATGTCAACGAAACCATAACCTTTAAGCATTCCGGTACTAACGTCCCTGATAAGCTTAAAGTTCTCGACTGTACCGTACTTGGTGAACAGTTCTTTCACTTCTTCCTCTGAGGATTCTCTCGAAATGTTTCCAACGTAAATTTTCATGTTTTATTTCTCCTGTCCGGGTGGACAATGCAGTTTTAGATAACTGCTTTTAGTTATATGTAATAGTTTTGATTTATGATTTACTCAAATTAAGGTAGTGCTGAATTTTGTAAACAGAATAAATTAAAGAATTTATTTATTAATATCAACAAAAAACTTAATGAACTACAAAGTTTTTATTTCTTAATAATCTCGTTTCGTGATGGTCCTGTCGAGATGTATTTTATGCTGACTCCAACGTATTCTTCTATGTACGATACATAATTCCTGTAATTTTCAGGTAATTCGCTGAAGGATTTCTTGTTTTTAAGCGACTCATTCCATCCTTTAAATGCCCTATAAACCGGTTTAACTTTTCCGAGAACATCAGGATTTGAAGGGAAGCAATCTGTCTTTTTGCCCTCTAGTTCGTAATGTGTGCATAGGTTTATTTCATCGAACGAATCCAGAACGTCAGATTTAGTCAGTGCGATTTCAGTAACGCCGTTTATTATGACTGCGTACTTTAATGCTACAAGGTCAAGCCACCCGCATCTTCTCGGTCTTCCAGTTGTTGCTCCGAATTCTACACCTATTTCTGCTATCTTCTTCCCTGTATCGTCAAACAGCTCTGTTGGGAAAGGACCTTCGCCGACTCTTGTTGTGTAAGCTTTAACAATTCCTATAACTCCGTTCACTTTTGTAGGGGGAATACCGGTGCCCGTGCAGGCGCCTCCGCTTGTAGGGCTCGAAGAAGTTATATATGGATAAGTTCCGAAATCAACGTCAAGCAATGCACCCTGCGCTCCCTCGAGCAGTACGTCCTTTCCTTCTGCGATGTACTTGTTCATTAAATACTGGGTCTGAGCTATGTACCCGCTTATTTGTTTGTATTGAGAATTCAGTTCGTTGTAAACATCGTCGCTTTTCATTGACTTCAGTTCTTCAGAATCAGGGAATATCGAAATGAGATACTTTAAGTTTTTCTCTATCTTTTCTTTTAAGATTGCGGGATTATCAAAATCAGAAAACTTTATACCTCGTCTTGCATATTTATCGAAATAAGCAGGACCAATGCCTTTCTTTGTCGTGCCTATCTTGTCATACTTGCTTTCGTTTATAGCATCAATAATCTTGTGATAGGGAAGTATAATGTGAGCATCTTTGCTTATGAATAATCTGTTTGTAAGATTAATGCCGTCTTTGTTAAGCAGTTTTATCTCCTCGATAAGAGCAATTGGGTCAATTACAGTCCCGTTTCCGATCACGCATACAATGTTATCGGTAAATATCCCGGAAGGAATTAAATGCAGTACTGTTTTCTTACCGTCAATTATTATCGTGTGGCCTGCATTCGCACCCCCTTGGTATCTTGCAACAACATCGAAATCCTTGCTTAATAAATCAACAACCTTACCCTTGCCCTCATCACCCCATTGGAGTCCGACTAATACGTGTACTTTGTTTCCCATTTATATAGATTAAATTAAAATGCCATCCTGTCTGAAAACAGAATGGCATATTATTGAAAAGCTTAATTATTTCTTATTTATTAATAACAAAGATTGTATCGAGTTTGGTAATCTTAAAGATGTTCATTATTCTTTCATTAACATTAAGCAGTTTCAGGCTTCCGTCTGAGGACTTAACATTATTAAGAATTCCGATGAGAACGCCTAATCCTGCACTGTTAATTGAATTCAATTTGCCGAAATCGAGTGCTATTTGCTTACCACCTGATTTAAGTTCTTTGTCAACGGACAGTTTCAGCTCGTGGCTTTTTGCCAGACCGACTGAATCTTCAACTATTTCAAATACTTTATATTCCTTATTATCATTCATCATAATTCAGATTATGATTAATATTTAATTTCTTGATAAATTAACTCTGCCCTTTGTATTCTTTATCATTCTGTGTTTCCAGTCAACAACGATAGCGCTTGAAATAAACACCGAAGAATAAGTACCGGTTATGACACCTATTGCAAACGTAAACGCAAACGATCTTAAAACTTCACCGCCAAAAATAAACAATACAAGAACTGTAAGGAACACTGTTCCTGATGTTATGATTGTTCTGCTAAGAGTTGTGTTTATGGACTTGTTCATAACCTGCTCAATATCTTCATTCTTGAATAGCTTTATGTTTTCACGGATTCTGTCGAAAACAATAACCGTATCGTTAACTGAAAAACCAATAAGAGTAAGAAATGCCGCGAGCATTTGCTGATTAAACTCAAGCTGAAGGTTTGGAAACACAAGGTCAAATAATGCAACTGCTGCAACAGTAATCAATACGTCATGGAAAAGTCCGATAACAGCGCCGACTGCATAAACAAACTGGAACCTGAGTGCAAGATAAATCAAAATACCAAGCAAAGAAAATACGATTGCATAAATAGCGTTCGTTCTTAATTCTTCACCTATCTTAGGACCGACTTTATCAGTTCTCATTACCTGGAAGTTCTTTCCTGGAATGTTTTCCTTTATTCCTGCCTGAATTTTTTCGGCAACTGTCTGTCCTTCGCCCTGCAGCGGAGTTCTTAGAAGATAATCTGATTCCGAACCCATGGATTTGATTTCCATGCCAGCGAATCCTGATTTATCCATCGCAGACCTTAGTTCACCAACTTCGATAACGTTATCAAACCTTATCTGAAGCTCTGTACCACCCTGAAAATCTATGCCAAGCGGAATTCCTTTGAAGAACAAAGCTCCAAGTCCGACTATTAATAATACGATTGATAACACATAAAATTTTCTTCTCTTTCCGAGAAAATCTATATTTGTATGTTTAAAAAGTCTCATTTCTAATAAAAGTTTTAAATTCTAATTAAAGTTATCCAATACTTACGTGTTTTCCTTTTTCAATTAAGCTGTCGAATATAAAATGTGTAATAACGATAGCCGTGAAAAGGTTAGCACCCAATCCGAATAAAAGTGTTAAAGCAAATCCCTGAATAGGTCCTGTTCCAAACTGATAAAGAATAATACCTGTTATTATGCTCGTAACGTGTGAGTCAATAATTGCTGAGAATGCTTTCTTGTAACCTATATCAACACTCGTTCTGAATGGCTTTCCTGATTCAAGTTCTTCTCTTATTCTCTCAAAAATAAGGACGTTTGTATCAACAGCCATACCAAGCGTCAGGACCAATCCTGCTATACCCGGTAATGTAAGCGTTGCTTTAAACGATGCCATGATACCAACGACGAATAAAACGTTAATAACAAGAGCTAAGTCCGCAATAGAACCGCCTGTTCTGTAGTATATGACCATGAATATTGCAACAAGCACCAAAGCTACGAGCGATGACGTGAGTCCTTTTCTGATTGAGTCCTCACCGAGTGATGGACCGATTGACCTTTCCTCTGCAATTTTCAAAGGTGCAGGAAGAGCACCTGCTTTTAAAACAATCTCGAGAAGTTTTGCTTCCTGAACACTGCCCATACCTTCTATCTGTGAATTACCGCCGGTAATTTTTGACCTTATAACAGGAGCAGAGTAAACAACATTGTCGAGGACGATTGCACATCTCTTATTAATATTAGCACCTGTAATTCTTGCCCAGTCGGCTGAACCCTCACTGCTCATTGACATAGAAACAATAGGTGTGTTAGATTGCGGGTCAATGTTTGACCGTGCGTCTTCAATTACTGCGCCGGTAAGTTCAGCGTCTTTTTTAAGGCAGTATAATGTAAAGATATTCTCACCGCCGGCTTCAAAAGATCTCTGAGACCATGCAAACACAACGTCCGATGGTATAACAGCTTTAACATCTTCTCTTTTTAATATAAGGTCAACTTTCTCTTTATCCTGTTCTCTAACGAATCCATCTGCCGTTCCGCTTTGTTCATTTAATCTGACAAGATAAAAGAATGGAAACTTGACTTTAAATTCTTCTTCTGAAAGATTTGCCGATGATGTATCGCTCATATTGCTCGTATCGCCTGCAATCGTTGATGTGTCAAGTTTCTTTGATGTGTCTTTTTTATCTGATTCTTTCTTAGTAACTTCTTTTTTAGTAGTATCTTTCTTAGTAACTTCTTTTTTAGTAGTATCTTTCTTTATTTCATTTTTGCCCGCGGTTTCTTTCTTTGTCGTATCCTTTGAAACTAAACTTTCATTCTTCTTTAATGAGTCATTTCCGGAAACTGTTTTATTAGTAGAATCTGTAATCTGCTTGCCGACAAGAATGTTATTGATATTCTGCATTACTTTTACTGCCGTTTCGGGGTCTTTAAGTAGCTGGAACTGCAGTAAAGCAGTACCCTGAAGAAGTTTTCTAACTTCACCCGGATTATTGATACCTGGTAATTCTACAATAATACGTTTTCCGCCTATTTTCTGTATCTGAGGCTCCGCAACGCCGTACTGGTCGATACGGTTTCTGACAATTTCAACAGCTCTATCAATTGAATTATCAATTTCTGACGAAAGTTTCTTTTCTATATCGCTTTCACTGTCCCTGACTTCACCATAGAAAGATTTAAGAGTTAATCCTCTTGCATTTAGTCTTTGCTTAAAAGCATCAAGGATAGGTTCGTCTGATGTTTCGGGTATTGCCCTTAATTCATCCAGAACTTGTTTTAGTGTAGGGTCGTCTTTTTTCTTGGAAACATCCTCGAGTAGTTTTACTACGTCAACATCCATAACGACATACATACCGCCTTTAAGGTCAAGACCTAATTTCAGTCTTCCGTCCCTGGCGCTTTTAATCCTATCGGCGTTCTTTGTTACATAATCCAAACTATCCTGACCTGTTAATCCCGCAAGTTCCTTGTTAATCTGGTAATCCTGATAAGTAGGATAAATGTACATCAAAGCGGCGACAATAAAAACAACAGTAAGAATTATTCTAAATAGATTCTTCTTCAAAATTAATCTCCGGCTTAAATTCCTTTATTTATTAAAAAATTATGCTAAAAATGTGCAAACAACAAAATAATTTTATTTAAAAGGAAAGTCAATGCAAACTATCATCTATTTAGCCGAAATTCATCATTTTTAGCGTGATTTTACTTAATTCTTTTGTTTTTATTATTGGTTTATAAATCATTTTAATAAAAAATTATGAAATACTTTCTAAATATGCAGACCTGCATAAAGTGATAGAAGAATGCATGTAAAGGTAATTGAATAATTTTTAATGACATGAGATGTCTCTAATGCATGCGATTTGTTTAACTGAAATTTAAATGTGAATCGACTTTGGATAGGGCAAAAAAATAGGAGAGCTGTTTCCCCGTCAGCCCTCCTCATCTACCTCATTTATTAGGAGTGATTTTGTGGTAGGTAAAATCTAAATCGTTTAATTATAAAAACAATATTGATTCCAAATTAATTCCGTTATCAGTAAATATTTTATACCTCATCCACACAAAAAAGTAGGAGAGCTGTTTTCCCCGTCAGCCCTCCTCATCTACCTCATTTGTTAGGAGTGATTTTGTGGTAGGTAAACTTCTAAACTGTAAAAACAAAACACATGTTTGTATTATAAAAATTCCATCTTTCTCAAAATAATTTCCTTTTATTAAAAATATTTTCGTATTCGGTTACTTACCCAATGTCCTTGAAAAAGTTCTGTTAATTAGTTAGTTTGCATTCATTAAAGATGCGCCCGTAGCTCAGTAGGATAGAGCAACAGCCTTCTAAGCTGTGGGTCGGACGTTCGAATCGTCCCGGGCGTACAATGTAACCCTGTATAATTTAATTTATACAGGGTTTTTTATTTTAGGAAACACATTCTACAAAAATTGTAAGAATCTGAAGTAATTCAAAATTACAAATCAGCATCGGCAAGCAACCAAATAGCTGTGGGTCGGACATTCGAATCGTCCCGGGCGTACAATCCAGCCCTTGACAATAATCAATTGTCAGGGGCTTTTTACTTCCCATATAATACTCAATTTCTTGTTTTCTTTATAAAGGTTCTCTTAATATATTATAATCAGCATCGGCAAACAACCAAATAGCAGTGGATCGGACGTTCGAATCGTCCCGGGTGTAATACAATCCCATTATATAATATATAAATTTAGACCAAAGGATATTAATTATATGTTATTTTCTTTCTTCAAAATATTCTATATTCAAAGTACACGAAAACATATTAATTTTAATCAAAATGAAAAAACTTATAGTTCTATTAGTTATTGTTACAACTTTAATAATCTCGGGTTGTACCAGTATTACGGATACACTTACAAATGCTCAAAGGCTCCAATGGAAACTTGGTAGCGTATCGGGTATGACGGTTTTAGGAGTAAATATATCGAATGTTTCAAGTATCAACTCCCTAAATCCGCTTGACCTGGTTAAGTTAACATCAGCTATAGGATCAGGACAACTGCCTGTAAATTTTACACTAAACCTACTTGCAAAGAACCCCGAAGGGGTTGGCGGTTCACAGAATTCTTCAGACCTGATTAAATCAGTTGACTGGAGACTTCTTATTGATAATAAAGAAACTATCAATGGAGTAGTTTCAGGTCCGATAACGGTTCCCGGAGTCGGTCAAACATCTACTATACCGGTTGGTATTAGTTTAGACATAATGCAGTTCTTTCAGAATGAAGGTCTGCAAAGTCTGGCAGGTATGCTGCTTGGTATCGGAGGTAAATCCGGTTCACCTGCAAGACTAAGTTTGAAAATCAGACCAACTATTGATACTTTCTTAGGTCCGATATCTCCCGGTGAGATTACTGTTATAGATAAGGAATTCAGAGGCAAGTAGATTATTCAATATGAAGTATTTCAAAAACACGGTTTTCATCAATAAAAACCGTGTTTTTTATTACATTGTTTATACTTTTTCAATTGAGTATCTTATCCGTTTTAATAATCAAAATAATCTTATAAAGTGGATATAAATATAATAGATAAGGAAAATTGCAGGAAAGAGTTTGAGGCTGTACTGAATTATGAAGAATTAATACCTTATTTTGAAGAAGCATTATTGAAATACAGAAAGAAAGCACAGATTCCCGGGTTCAGAAAAGGGAAAGTTCCGGTTGCTATGCTTAAAAAGATGTACGGGGACTCGATTGAATACGGTGCACTCGAAGATATTGCAAACGACGTGTTTAAAAAACATATAATGGATAACAAAATTCCTATGTTTGGTACAGGTTCACTATTGGATCTTGATTACAAACCTAAGGAAAAACTTACGGTTAAAGTTGCTTTCGAAGTTATACCTGAAGTTGAGTTAAAACAGATAAAAGATATTGAGCTTACCAAGACAAAATATGTAATAGATGATTCTTTGATTGAGGAAGAACTAAAATACATGATGCTTAAATCTGCATCTTATGAAATTGATGGTCAGGCTATGGATGATGACTACATGGTAACACTCGATACTGAAGAAATTGACGCAGACGGTAACAATGTCGAAGGACGCGCACAAAAAGATATGAAGTTATTCATAGGAAGTGAATACATTTCAAAAGACTATTACGAGGGAATAAAAGGGATTAAAGAAGGTGAAGAAAAAACTATTGATACTGTTAATGAAAACAAAGAACCCGTAAAGGTGAAACTAAAATGCACAAAGGTCGAGAAGGTAGTTTATCCCGAAATGAACAAAGATACGTTCATGAAAATGACAGGCAGAGAAGATATCGAAACTGAAGAGCAGTTGAAATCATTCCTTAAAGAAGAGATATCGAAACAGTATAATGATCATTCATACAATTCTCTTAAGAATAAGGTTATTTCAGAAGTTGTAAAGCTGAATGATATAGAAATTCCGGAAACTTACGTGAATGAACTATTGAGTGATTATTTTAAAGGATATAAAAAGGAACACAAAGACCATAAACACGAAATTAATGAAGAAGAATTTAATAATAAGAACAGAGCAGAAGTAGTTTTTACAGGTAAGTGGTTTTTAATAAAGGATAAGATAATTGAGCAAGAAAAGATTGAAGTTACTGAAGATGATGTTAAAGCATTTTCAGAGGATGCCGGTAAACCATACGGAATACCGGGTGATAAGATGTACGAGTTTTATAAGGATAATAAAGAAGTAAAACATACAATTCTTGACAAAAAAGTTGTAGATTTTTTAATTGAGAATGCCAAGGTTACTGATATCGAAGAAGTAAAGAAGTCTATAAAGCTGCTTGCAGAAGAGAAAAAGAGCAAGAGCACTGAAGAGAAAAAGACCAAAAAGACGGAAAATAAAAAGACAGAAAGCAAAAAGACTAAGAAGGAGAATTAACAATGGATTTTCACAGCATAATCAAATCAAGAGAGAACGAAATTAAAGCGGGCCTTGATAAAGCTGCAGGCTTTAAAAACCAGCTTGTACCTATGGTTGTTGAACAGACGTCAAGAGGAGAAAGAGCTTATGATATCTATTCAAGACTTTTAAAAGAAAGGCTGATATTTCTTGGAACAGCAATCTATGACGAGATTGCATCGCTTATAGTTGCACAGCTATTGTTCCTTGAGTATGAAGATCCTGACAAGGACATCATGCTTTATATTAATTCACCCGGGGGGAGCATATCAGCGGGTATGGCAATTTACGATACGATGAATTATATAAGATGCGACGTTTCTACAACATGTATTGGTATGGCTGCTTCAATGGGACAGTTTTTGCTTACGTGCGGTGCTAAAGGAAAGAGAATAGCTTTGCCGAACTCGAAAATAATGATGCATCAGCCTTTAGGGGGCGCTCAGGGACAAGCAACTGACATCATGATACAAGCAAAAGAAATCGAAAAAATAAAGCACAGATTGTATGAAATAATTTCATTCCATTCAGGACAACCGATAGATAAAATCTATGCAGATGCAGAGCGTGACTATTATATGACAGCCGATGAAGCTAAAGCATACGGACTGATTGATAATATCCTTGTAAAAAGAGAAGTTTCGAAGAAAGACTGACCGGAATAGCAGATTAGACTTCAAGCTGGTATAAATATTCCGACTGAAGTATTTTCTTTTCATCAGGTCTTAATACATCAACCTATAAGGAGAAAAAGATGAAAAGGTCATATAAGATTATAGACAATAAGGTTGCAGAATCTGGCGATTCAGATTCAAATATTCTGGTCTATATAAATCCTGATCCTGAAGAAAAGAAGTATTTAGTTGACTCCTTAAAACTTGACGAGCACACACTCAATTCAGCACTTGACCCCGACGAAATCTCACGTCTGGAGTTTGAACCCGAGCACATAGCTATCATCATGAAACGTCCTAAGAACTATTCAAGTAAGCATTTACTTGCTTTTAAAGTTACTTCTATAGGTGTTTATATTTTTTCTGATAAGATAATATTAGTGCTTGCTGAAGACATACCTATTTTCGAAGGGAAAACCTTTGATAAAACAATTACTTTAAAGGATGTTACACTTAAAATTGTGCAAAAGTCGGTATTTCATTTTTTTGAACATCTGAAAACAATCAGCATGATATTGGATGAACTGGAGAGCAAGATGAACAGATCGATGCAGAATAAATATTTATTAAATCTATTCACACTTGAGAAAAGTCTGGTTTATTACCTAAGTGCGATTAATTCAAATATGCTTGTTATCGAGAAAATGAAAACAAATGCAGCAAAATTCGGGTTTAATTCAGAGCAGTTGGAATTTCTTGATGATATTAAAATTGAAAACTCTCAATGTAATAAACAAGCTGAAATTTATTCAAGCATCATTGAGTGCATGATGGATGCCAGGGCATCAATAGTAAGCAATAATATTAACATTTTAATGAAGACGCTTAATATTATTACGATAGGAATAATGCTTCCCTCACTTGTAGTTGGAATATTTTCAATGAATGTGGATTTTCCTTTGAAAGATCATCCCTGGGCGTTCTGGTTTATATTATTGTTTGCAGCATTATCTGTTGCAGTAGTAATATATTTCTGGAAAAAACTAAAATGGTAAGAATTTTATATCAAAATAAATAATTAGTATCATGAAAAAACTAACATTATTATTTTTCATCGTAATCTCCTCAAATCTTTATGCGCAGGTGGACTTTGACAAGTACTTCACGAACAAGACTATGCGTTTTGATTACAACCGTGCAGGTAACAACACTTGGAACAGCGTATTCTTTGAACAGATTAAGGAAGAACCATACTGGTCGGGCAATAAAGCAAGTCTTCTGGATAAGTTTGAATACGGACACTACAAGTTCATGGTGTATGATTTAAAATCGAATACGCTTATTTATACAAGAGGATACAACACACTGTTTGACGAATGGCAGTCAACACCCGAGGCTAAAGTTATGAGCCGCACTTTTTACGAGACGGTAGTATTCCCGTATCCAAAGGGAAAAGTAAAAATTGAACTGCACGAGCGCAAAAGGGATGGTAACTTTGTATTGCAGTATGAGCAGATTATAGACCCTGAAGACAAGTTTATAAGAAAAGAAAAACCTCTTGACCTCACCGTCCTGCAGGTGGCATACAACGGTGAACCGATGGATAAAGTTGACCTTGTTTTTCTTCCTGACGGATATTCGGCTGATGAGATGGAACAGTTTAAAGCAGATGTAAAGAAATACATGGATTATCTTTTTGGTTGTTCACCGTTTAAAGAAAACAGGGGTAAGTTTAATATATGGGCAGTTCTTGCACCTTCGCCTGAGTCAGGAGTTGACAATCCGGGA
>JBHELA010000397.1:0-2836 GCA_041859005.1 Ignavibacteria bacterium | reverse complement strand
ACTCACCCGAAACTAAGTCCCAGTTAAATCCGCCGTTAGTCGTTCTTCGCATATAATTTGAACCATCTTGTATAAACCCTAAATTCTTATCAAACATATATATATGGTCAGGATTGCCATTAGGACTGTTATTCCAGATATACTGCCAGTTTAGACCGCCGTTGGTGGAGCGATAAACACCGCCGCTGAAACCACTTGCACTTGCACCAAGGATTGTATCCTTATTCACTACTGCGTAATCACCGCAATATGTACCGTAATCAATCTTATTCCAATTAACTCCTCTGTTTGTTGTTTTAAACATTTCAGTCCAGCTAAATGCATATACTATATTTGAATCTACTTTAATAACCCTTAAGAATGAATAATTGGAATGTGGAGTCGTGAATGTGTAGTTGATATACCAATTATCTCCTCCGTTTGTAGTTCTTAGTATATATTCCTGAAGCAGTGAATTTGAATTAGTCACTGCAAACCCTATCAAGCTATCAAGAAATGTCATATCCTTAATAGTACTGCCGTTAATGTTTGGAAAATATTGCTGATACCACCCGGAAGTGTTTCTATCCTGAAATCCTGCGGACGAAAAGAAAAGAATAAATACAAGCAATATCAGTCCGTCAAGTACACGGGAAACTAATCTTTGTGCATTCATATTACATTTCCTGCGTTATTTTCATTCAATTTTCCCATTCACTTTCCCCATTATGTTCCTTCCTGAATAATCCTCCAGACTTTTTATAAGCGATGCATTTTGCTTCGTCAGGAAGTCGTTTGCAATCTGATTCTCTACCCTTACATAATCTATCCACATATCACAGTATCCGTAATAATATATTTCTATGTTAAATTCCGACACAGCATTTTCCCCCGCTCCCTCTTTAAATAATTTATCCGCCGGAATAATCAGGTTTGACATTAATGAGCCGTTTCTATATTCCGTCCTGTATGAGCCGTCATATCGGAAGGATTCTTCGTCATAAAAATCTCTCACGTATATATTGCTGTTCAGTACCGTATCGCCGCTTGAGTTTGTTATTGTGATTAGGCAAACAGGAAATTCCGCATTCTCAAGGTTTGACGTAAATGCAGTGTCTATGCGCATTCTTGGGGTTATTATGTAGTTAAAATCAATCCTGCCTTTCCTGACCTTAAAGCTCTCCGGTTTCCCGTTTCCGATTTTTATGGGTTTGTTTAGTATTATTCCATCGCTTATCTGAAGGCTTTTGTTCCTCCCCCTGCAGTACTTCACTGTTTCTCCCTTCCCAAAACTTCCCGTATCCGCAGCGTCGTAAATCCCTTTCGCCGAGTCTATTAATGATACCTCAAACCCCTGCGCATTATCATCGTTCTTTCCTGAAATATTCTCAGCCTCGAAATCGTAGTATTCCGACGATAAAAGGTAATCTGCAATATCGAAATCTGCACTTGAACTTACAGGATTTCTCTTTTCCTTCTTTAAAATCTCTAATTCTTCCAGCAGTATTAAACGTGCTTTTTCTTTTCTTTCTTCCTTAATTCTGTCTTCTCTGCGTTTTTCGTTTAATTTATCGTTCTTCGCATCAGTCTCCGGCTTTTTAAGCACGGAGGCAGTTATTAATCCCCCAAATGTCAGCAGTATTATCGTCTTTATTACAATTGATTTCATTTATTACTTCATTTATTACTTTATTATTACTTAGTTTATTAAATATATATTTTTGTCATTATAAATGAACTGAAAATTAATAATCACTTTACCATAATCATCCTCTTTGTATCAACTGCTTTCCCGTCTATAATCAAAGAATAAAAATATATCCCGCTCGAAAGTTTATTACCATTAAAAATATATTCATAAACTCCCGGATTCAGTTTTCCTTGTACAAGAGTTTGTACCTCGTGCCCCTGCACATCATAAACCTTTATCGATACACTGACAACTGCGCGTTCTGTGCGTCCGCCGTGGCGGAACACCTGACAACTGACAACTGTACCTGTGTTAAACGGATTTGGGTAGTTCTGATAAAGTGTATAATCTTTTGGAGTAACCGTCACATTATTATTTATCCCTGTTATAAATGTTGTATCATTGCCGCCTGATGTAGTGTGAACTATTTTATCATACACTGAGCCTCCTGTAAAATATGGAAATGCCCATCCATGTTTTTTATCTGTAAAGTTTATATATCTAAATCCATCATATCCAACCGATGTATCAACAAATTGGTATCCCCAATTTATACCGCCATTTGTTGTTTTTCAAATTGCTCCCAAAAATTTACTATTAATTGATTTTAGCGGACCACTTACCCAAATTGTATCTCTGTTAAGAATAGATATACTTCTGTAAAACGGATAATTCATAGGTGGGACTTGTTGCGTTATCCATGTAACCCCACCATCATTTGATTTTAAAATTCCATTTAAGCATTTCCAACCATTTAAAGAATCTATAAATTTAATATCATTATATCCACCACCACCTGATATATCTACCCAGTTTAATCCTCCGTTTATAGTTTTTCTAATATAGGTTCCGCTATTATGGAATCCCATATCCCTATCAAACATATAAATGGTGCTTGGATTTCCGCTTGTTCCGTTTGTCCAGATTAATTGCCAGTTGTATCCTCCGTTAGTACTGCGATAAACACCGCCTTCGAAGCCGCTACTATTTGCAACCAGCATTGTATCATTATTCAAGATAGAAATATCATAACAAAATATACTAAGTGGTATTATTTGCCAATTATTTCCTCTGTTTGTGGTTTTTAGAATTTCTGTATAACTTCTTACTGCAAAAACTGTATTAGAATTAATGGAGATTACTCTTATGAATCCCCAAGTATTTGAG
>JBHELA010000187.1:0-3293 GCA_041859005.1 Ignavibacteria bacterium | reverse complement strand
AGAAAAATACTGAATAAATACGGAACGCTATTAGTAGTGGATGCGATACAAAGCATAGGAGCTGTTCCGATGGACGTTAAGAAGCATGAAATAGATTTTCTTGCGGCGGGTTCACAGAAGTGGATGATGTCGCCTGCGGGAATGGGGTTTGCGTACATAAAGAATTCGATTAAGAAGCATGTAAACCCGACATACGTCAGCACCATGAGCATTGACTATGATTTTACAAATTTTCTGGATTACAAGTTTAAACTAAAAGACAGCGGGACTGCGTATGAAAACTCTACGCCGAATACGCTTGGAATGATAGGTCTGGAATCAACATTAGATTTATTTTTAAGTTTAGGAGTAGAGAACATATGCAGACATATAACGCGACTGCTTGACAGGTTTGCAGACAGAATAAGCAATTACAGGAATTTTTATGTTGAGTCGGACATGAGTGAAAAGCACAGGTCAAATATACTAATATTTTCGCATACCGATAAAAGCAGGAATGCAGGGATACAAAAGGAGCTTGAAAAAGAGAATATATTTATAGCGATAAGAGAAGGATATTTAAGGGTGTCGCCGCATTTGTTTAATGATGAAGGTGATATGGAAAAGTTGTTAGAGAGTTTGGAGAAGTATTAGTTTGATTTATTAATATTCCATATTCTGGGCTTTTACTCGCTTGGAGAGGGTTTTTACAGATTCGAAAAGGGTAAAAAGATTCAGAAAGGAAAAAACTTAAGCTCGTTACCGGCTCAAATGTGTAACGGGAATTTTAAAATATTTTAACACAGAACTTTTGAAAACAAAAACATTACTATTTGTTTTTGCACTAATTATTAATTCAACATTAATAATTCATAATTCTGAAGCTCAATGGGTGAGATGCGACTTAATAAACAATGGATCAGTTATTTCCTTTGCCGAAAGCGGAAATAATATTTTTGCAGGGACACGTAACGGAGGTGTTTACCTCTCCACGAATAACGGACAAAACTGGACTCAAACAGCTTTAAATAATCAATGGGTTAATTCACTTGCTATAAGCGGAGATAATATTTTTGCAGGGACAACAAATGGAGTTTTTCTTTCCACAAATAATGGTCAAAACTGGACTCGAAATCCTTACTTTTATCAAGATGTTCGTTCTCTTTCCATAAGCGAAAATATTATTTACGCAGGGACACATGAATTCTCTCATCCCGGAGGTGTTTTTCTTTCCACAAATAACGGACAAACCTGGACACCAACGGCTCTAAATAATAAATATGTTCATACGCTTGCCATTAGCGGAAATAATATCTTTGCAGGATGTATTAGTAGTCAAGGCCTCTATCTTTCAACAAATAATGGACAAATATGGACGAATATGAGTTACCCTTATGACGTTTATACCCTTGCCATAAGCGGAAACGATATTTTTATGGGGAATTGGGGCGGTGTCTATCTTTCTACAAATAACGGACAGAACTGGACACAAACGGGATTAAATAATCAATATATTCCTTCTCTTACTATAAGCGGGAATAATATTTTTGCAGGGACATATTTTTATACTGGTATCTATCACTCCACAAATAGAGGTCAAACCTGGACGCAAATAAATCAGGGATTCGATACAATTCCGCCTGTTTTTTCTTTTCTAATTACAAATAACTACATCTTTGCGGGAACAGAGGGTCAATTCGTGTGGCGGCGCTCACTTTCCGAAATCATAGGCATACAAAATATCAGCACGGAAATCCCGTCATCTTATTCTTTATCTCATAACTATCCAAACCCGTTTAATCCAACGACAAAGATAAGATTTGATGTTGCTCGCGTGGGTGATATAAAGATAGTTGTGTATGACGTAATGGGACGTGAAGTTCGAACACTCGTGAACGAACAGCTAAAGCTCGGAACGTACGAAGCAACATTTGATGGAAACGGACTAAACAGCGGAGTGTATTTCTATAAATTAATAACGGATGGATTTACAGAAACGAAACGTATGCTATTATTGAAATAATCTTGAATAAATAACAATTAATTTTACGTCAACAAAGCAAAAACCCGCAGTTGCATCTGCGGGTTTTATTATTTCTATTAAGAGTTTGAGAAGTATTTAGTTTACTTCGCTAAGCCAACAGTTACGGCACCGACTGACACTGATGTGTCCTGCTTAAGCATACGGATTACTTCTTTGATTGTTGAGCCTGTTGTTATGACATCATCGACGACGAGGATTCCGCTTTTGAGTTCGGAGGTTTTTAGTTTTGGGTTTAGGTCGAATGCATCACGGACATTTGCGATTCTCTGTTCGAATGAGAGACCTGTTTGGGATTTTGTGTTTTTTACTCTTAGAATATTTTCACTGAGTATTTTCAATGGAAAAGTGTTTGCAATTCCGTTGCAGATAAGCAGGCTTTGATTGTAACCGCGTTCTCGCTGTTTGCCGGAGTAAAGCGGGACGGGCAAGATGAACTTATACTCTTTCAGTTTTTCAGAGTAATGGTGTTTTAATTCAGTGCCTATGATTTTTCCAAGAAAAGCACCTATTTTCGAGAAACCCCTGTATTTAAGATAATGGATTAATGACTGAATGCCGTTATCGTGCCTAAATGCAAATCTTGAATAGAAAAAGTCTGCATTAATCTTTGAACGGATGAAAGAGAACTCATCATCTTTAATTAATTCTAACGACTGAAGGACTTTATCGAGGACGAAATCATTTGAGTTATCGTCGGTGATACGTTCATCGGAAATGATACATATTTTCGGGTATAAAAAATCAACAACGTCATTGAAGAGCATTGTGGATTTATTATAAATAATATCTTTAGTTTTATTCGACAAGTTTCTTGTACTTGAATTTTTTAGGGGAAAGATCGCCGAGTCTTTTCTTTTTATTCTCTTCATAATCAGAATATCCGCCTTCAAAGAAGTAAACCTGCGAATCGCCTTCGAAAGCCAGAATGTGAGTCGCAATCCTATCGAGGAACCACCTGTCATGTGAGATAACTACAGCGCATCCAGCAAAGTCTTCAAGACCTTCTTCAAGGGCACGCAGAGTGTTTACGTCTATATCGTTAGAAGGTTCATCGAGAAGAAGAACGTTAGCCTGAGACTTGAGAGTAAGAGCGAGATGAAGTCTGTTGCGCTCACCACCAGAAAGATTTTTAACGAGTTTTTCCTGATCGGCGCCTGTGAAATTAAATCTGCCAACGTATGCACGGGAATTATACTGCTTGCCGCTAAGTTCGATAGTTTCAGCACCTTCGGAAATAGCTTTCCAGACTGTATCTTCTGGATTTAAATTT
>JBHELA010000177.1:0-3081 GCA_041859005.1 Ignavibacteria bacterium | reverse complement strand
AGAAAAATACTGAATAAATACGGAACGCTATTAGTAGTGGATGCGATACAAAGCATAGGAGCTGTTCCGATGGACGTTAAGAAGCATGAAATAGATTTTCTTGCGGCGGGTTCACAGAAGTGGATGATGTCGCCTGCGGGAGTGGGGTTTGCGTACATAAAGGATTCGATTAAGAAGCATGTAAACCCGACATACGTCAGCACCATGAGCATTGACTATGATTTTACAAATTTTCTGGATTACAGGTTTAAATTAAAAGACAGCGGGACAGCGTATGAAAACTCCACGCCGAATACGCTGGGAATGATAGGTCTGGAATCATCCTTGGATTTATTTTTAAGTTTAGGAGTTGAGAACATATACAAGCATATTACGAGACTGCTTGACAGGTTTGCAGACAGAATAAGCAGTTACACGAATTTTTATGTTGAGTCGGACATGAGTGAAAAACACAGGTCAAATATACTAATATTTTCGCATACCGATAAAAGCAGGAATGCAGAAATACAAAAGGAGCTTGAAAAAGAGAATATATTTATAGCATTAAGAGAAGGTTTTTTAAGGGTGTCACCTCATTTGTTTAATAATGAGGAGGATGTGGATAAGCTGGCGGAAAGGTTGGCAAAATATTAATAAGGCTTCTTCAACATTTCCTTAGAAAGTGCTTTAAATGTAAAGACAGCAAAAGGTTAGAATCTTTAATTCATTATGCTTAATTTTATTCAAAACAATCGCATTTAGCGAAGGAGCCAAACGACTCATAAGATTTACTAATAAATATATTTATAAAGATGGGATTTCAGAATCCTGAATATTTAATAAAATTTAATATAATTAAAACGAATAAATACAAAATATTACTACCAATATTTGTTATAATGTTACTCTGCTTTGGGTTGTTTCAGTCGTGCAACGAAGATAACCCCATCACCCATTCTAACGACCCAATTGTTGTTGATAGTAATTTCTTCAATTGGAAATTTGATACACTACAAAACAGACCATTTTTAGGTATGTACATTGCCGATACAAATCAAATATTTATTCCGAGTTATTATTTAACATACATCAATAACGGCTCGGCGAAATATATAAGTTACAATGATAATGATTTTGCAAGCTGGTGTATTGACGGTACAAGCATAAATGATGTCTATATCGGTGGTTCATCGCTATCGCTTTATAGAACAAAACTCAAAAGGTGGGATGGGGCTGTAATCAGTGATATTGCAATGCCGATTGATACTTCAACTAAAATCTTTAGTATCGAAGCGGTTTCGTCAAATGAAATCTGGATTGCCACTCATAAACCGCTTGTATATCGTTATCTGAATCAATCCTTTACAACATATAGGTTTGATAGTATTGATAGTAAACTTTCAACAGGTATTATATTTAAAGACAAATCAGGCGATTTATATGTTCACTTTTTAAAAAATACCACAGGTGAGTTTGATTACGTATATATGTTTAAATTCAAAAACGAATCATGGGAGTTGGTTTCTATTGATCCATTAAGTCAAAATAGCATGATGTTTTCATTCAGTGGTTTCAGTGATAACAAAATATTGTACACAGGAAAGTCCGGCTTATACTATTTTACAGGAATCAAATGGGAAATTTATGTAAATTTTGGGAATAATATTTCATACGCCTTATTAAGTTGCGGCAGAGATGCACAAAGCATTATTTTTGAAGCCAGAGAAAATGATCAGACCTATCTTTATTATTACGACGGTAAGCAGTTTTATAGAAATTCTAAAATAATATTCCCTTATCCAGGGCTGCAATCAATGGAATATAAATTTGGGAGATTTTATGTTTCAATTGACGAAGACTGGTGGGGCGATAGTTTCTTGGGTACAGCAAGATTTAAAAACAATTGATGGAGTTATTTTACTAATCCTAAGGTTACGGCACCTACAGGTACTGAGGTTTCCTGTTTAAGGAGGCGGATTACTTCTTTTATTGTTGAGCCGGTTGTCAGGACATCATCAACAACGAGGACGCCGCTTTTGAGTTCACTGATAGTCAGTTTTGGGTTTAGGGCGAATGCATCCTGCACGTTTGCAATTCTCTGTTCGAATGACAGACCTGTTTGGGATTTTGTGTTTTTCACTCTTACAATGTTTTCGTTGAGTATTTTCAAAGGAATAGCGTCTGCGATGCCGTTACAAATAAGCAGGCTTTGATTAAAGCCGCGTTCACGGAGTTTGCCTGAGTGAAGGGGGACTGGTATCATGTACTGATATTCTTTCAATTTATCAGAGTAATGGAGTTTTAATTCTGTGCCAATGATATTTCCGAGAAACGTTCCTATCTTAGTGAAACCTCTATATTTAAGATCATGGATTAATGCCTGAATACCGTTATCATGCCTGAATGCATATCTTGAATAGAAAAAATCTGCGTTAATTTTTGATCGAATAAATGAGAACTCATCATCTTTTATAAGTTCTAATGACTGAAGAACTTTATCAAGCACAAAATCATTTGAATTATCTTCTGAAATTCTTTCATCTGATATGATGCATATTTTCGGGTATAAAAAATCCACAACGTCATTGAAGAGCGTTGTGGATTTATCAAAAATATAAGATTTGGACTTATTCGACAAGTTTCTTGTACTTGAATTTTTTAGGAGAAAGTTCGCCGAGTCTTTTCTTTTTGTTTTCTTCGTAATCAGAATATCCGCCTTCAAAGAAACAGACCTGCGAATCGCCTTCGAAAGCCAGTATGTGAGTAGCAATCCTATCGAGGAACCATCTGTCATGGGAGATAACGACAGCGCATCCAGCAAAGTCTTCAAGACCTTCTTCAAGGGCACGCAGAGTGTTTACGTCTATATCGTTAGAAGGTTCATCGAGAAGAAGAACGTTAGCCTGGGACTTAAGCGTAAGAGCGAGATGAAGTCTGTTGCGTTCGCCACCGGATAGATTCTTAACGAGTTTTTCCTGATCGGCGCCTGTGAAATTAAATCTGCCAACGTATGCACGGGAATTATACTGCTTGCCGCTAAGTTCGATAGTTTCAGCACCTTCGGAAATAGCTTTCCAGACTGTATCTTCTGGATTTAAATTT
>JBHELA010000078.1:0-3040 GCA_041859005.1 Ignavibacteria bacterium | reverse complement strand
ACACAGGAACTTGTAGATAACATAAAGTTAAACGCAAATAAAGACGTAGAAATTAAATGGATGCGCGGCGGAACCGAAATGTCTTCACTCGTATCCGTAGGTGCTGATTCTACAATAGGAATTGATATTGGAACAAAGTATGAAGGTACTGTAAAGGAAGTTAAATACAATGTTATTACCGCAATTCCACGTGCTTTTTCAGATATGTACTATTTTGGTGTTGAAGTTTTCTTCAAGTCGATTGGTAAAGTGATTGTCGGTGATATTCCTTTCAAAAAGGCAATTGGCGGACCGATTAAAATAGCACAGGCATCGGCACAGTCCGCAGAAAGCGGATTTGCAGCATTCATAGGATTCGTAGCATTGCTGTCTATGTCTCTGGCAGTTATAAACATACTTCCCTTTCCTGCACTCGACGGCGGACATTTTGTAATTCTCGTTTGGGAAGCAGTGTTCAGGAGACCCGTACCTCATAAGGTACAGATTGTTTTGCAGAATGTAGGATTTATACTTTTAATTGCTTTAATGCTTTTCGTAATCTACAACGATATTATTTCAATCAAGTAAATAGGATTTTTAAGGAAAATGAAAAAGGCGGTTAATTTCTTAACCGCCTTTTTTATTACCCCTTCTAATCCTCACATTACGCACTACGAAAAACACACATAGAGAAAATTTTGTATTGACATTAAAAAAGAAACTCAATAAGTTCCAAAAGAGATCCTCATAATTCTTATTTTATTAATTTAAATTATTACATTATGGCACTTGACAATTTAATCTCAATCGAATTTACACCCGCAGAACTTGAAGATATTCGTCATGCTCTTGATATAATCAAGAATATTCTCTCAGGAAAAGTAATCAACCTAACTCCCGAAGAAAGAAAGCGTTATGCTCGCGTTAGTTATGAAATGCTTCCCTGGGTTGAAAAATGCAAAGGGTATATGGAATCAAGCCCTGCACTCGTACCTGCTTACATAAACAAAACAGAATTTGACAAAGATATGAAAGCACGTGCAGACTTAGTGCCTTCATATACAACTACTCGTTCGGTTTTTGAAAGCATGGACGATACATTGATGCTTTTGGGAAATGATATTTATCAAAGTTGCATCGCATTTTACAAAGCAGTAAAAGCTGCCTCACTGGCAAACGTTCCGGGTTCAACAACAATTTATCAGGATTTAGCTCAGCAGTTTCCGGGAAGACCGAAATCTACACCGGCAACACCTCCTGAACTGTAAAAATGAGTCGGAAACAAGGTTTTTAAGTTCTTTTAAGCAGAATTTACCCCTTCGGAAGCCCTAAAAACCACCTCTGAAGGGGTAAAAACCACTTTCGAAGCGATAATAACTACATCCGAAGTGCCAAAAACCACTTTCGAGGTGGTAATAACCACATCAGAGGTGGTAATAACTACATCTGAGGCGTTAACAACCACTTCTGAAGTGGCAATCATGAGGTTTGAAGTGGTTATACGGATTTGAAAAATAAATTTAAACTCGGTGCACGAAAATCGTGTAACGGGGAAATTTTTAAATAATTAAATTAAAACATTATGAAGAAATTAGTTTACACATTAATATTCCTTTTAATTCTAAATTTAATATTTAACATCAAAAACTGCGAGGGGCAGTGGATGCAGATGTATGGAATGCAAAACGACAAATATGTATATTCTTTAGCACGTGGAAATGGAAATAATGCACATCAAATTTTCGCAGGAACAAATGCCGGCTTTTATAAATGTACTGATGAATATTCCTGGTATCAATCTACTTTAAATAATAAAACGATCCGTTCACTTGTCGTGAACGGTAATGATGTTTATGCAGGAACAGGTTATAATAGTGGCATATTTCGATCCACCAATAATGGAATAATCTGGTCTCAAACCGGTATGAGTGGAGGGTCGATTTATTCTTTAGCAAAATCCACGAGTTCTGAAACATATATTTTTGCAGGAACTTGGTTATTTGGAGTCAGTTATTCAAGTAATAATGGCATGAATTGGACACAAACTTCTTCTTTAAGTGCAGAGTATGTATATTCTCTTGTCACCAACGGATCTACTGTTTATGCGGGGACAAATAATGGCATTTATGTATTTGGTTTTCCTGGTCCCTGGTATCAGATTGCTTTAAGCAGTGAGGAAGTACACGCCCTAGCTATAGACGGTGAGACTCTTTTTGCAGGAACAAACGGATATGGTGTATATCGTTCTACTAATTTAGGGCAAAACTGGATTCAAACTTCTTTAGATAATAAGAATGTTCTTTCACTTGCGATTTCGGGTAGTAATATTTTTGCAGGAACATTGAATGAAGGCGTCTATCACTCTACAAATAATGGAGCAAACTGGATTCAAATAAATCAGGGATTTACCACTATTCCAACAGTGACTGCATTAGTAATTTCAAAATATTATTTAATTGCAGGTACTGAAGGAAAATCCGCCTGGCAAAGAGATTTAGAAGACTTTGGTATAGGCATACAAAATATTAGCACGGAAATACCATCGAAGTATTCATTATCACAAAACTATCCAAACCCGTTTAATCCTTCAACAGTTATTCGTTTCTCGTTGCCCGCTGTCAGTTTTGCTTCTTTGAAAATATACGACATGCTCGGCAAAGAAGTCGCAACACTTGTGAATGAAAAACTCGCAGCCGGCACATACTCCGTTGATTGGAACGCAAGCGAATTCACGAGCGGAGTCTATTTCTATAAATTGATAACGGATAAATACACTGAAACAAAACGAATGATTTTAATGAAATGATTTTGTATAATTTCAAACTAACATAAACAAAGCAAAAACCGCTGATACACAAGCGGGTTATTGTTATATAGAAATTTCTTTAAATGAAAAAGGCGGTTAATTTCTTAACCGCCTTTTTTTATTGCATTCTTAGCAATGTTGCCCAATTGCTTTCAAAATCTTTTCTCTGGAAAGCAGGCTCAGGTTTTTGCACCGCTTCCTTTGCTTTTGGTTTTCCCGATAAACTTATCATACTGCTTTCATACAGCTTGCTTA
>JBHELA010000332.1:0-3896 GCA_041859005.1 Ignavibacteria bacterium | reverse complement strand
ATGATAAAACTAACCCGTCGAACAAATTTTTGCAGAAATCTTTGCCGTACCGAAATCAGTATTACGTTTAATGTGATTTTTCCGGCCTTGTTTGGGTATGGTTTGCGCTTAATCCGGATATGGTTTGCACTTAATCCTGGTATGGTTCTCAATCTGCCCGGGTTATGCTTGGTCAGTGCTTGCACGTTGTTTGGAGGTAACTTGGCTTATTTCTTGATTGATTATTGTCTCAGCAGTGATATTTATTATTAAAACAATAGCAGTAATACTTGAGTTACTTTATTTTCTTATCGAGATTTAATATCATAACTTTTTGGACTAATAATGAGTAATTTATTATAGACATTTAAGGGAAACATTATAATTTATATGGCTTATTTCAATTTCATCATAGAAAATATATTCATTTTTCATTATATTTAAAATAGTTCAATAACTTATTAACGATATACTTATATTCATTTTTTAATTGTTATTATGTATTATGATTCTCAATTATTTATAAATGGAATTTATTTCTTTAGAGTTTTTAATATTCTTCCCGATAGTTGTAGCTTTAAATTACTTAGTTAAAGGTAAAACAAAAATTGTAATATTAACTATTATTAGTTTCTATTACTACATGACATTTGCCCGGCAATATTCCTTGGTCCTACTCCTCTTATTAGTTTATTGTTACTTTTTATCTTATTCTTTTACATTTTTCAAAAAAGATATTCAACGTAAAATATTGCTCCTTTTATCAGTTTCCAGTTTCATAATCATATTGATATATTTCAGATATTTGAGCTTTGTAGTTGAGAATATTGAATTGTTTTTAAATATTAAACTTAGAGTATCAACATCACCATTTTTCTTCTTTGGAATTTCATATATTATATTTCAACTTATAGGTTACTTTATCGATATTTATTACAATCGAATTAAGGTTGAAAAGAACTTTTTCAATTTCGCGTTATTTCTTTTGTTTTTTCCAAAGATAAATTCCGGACCTATTGAACGTGGTATCAAAATGCTGCCGCAATTCCATAATGATAATATTTATAATATTGACTTTAAATCGATAAAAGACGGTTTGAAGATGTTTATATGGGGATACTTTTCAAAGGTTGTAATTTCAGACAGACTTTCCATTGCTGTAAACAGAGTTTTTAGTGACTCTTCAGGTTTTGACCATATTCAAATTTTAATTGCAATAATCTTTTTTACACTTCAGGTTTATACAGATTTCATGGGATACACTTTCATGGCGTTAGGTACGTCAAAGATGTTAGGATTTAATCTTACTAATAATTTCCATTTGCCCTTTTTCTCTCAGTCTATAGGGGATTTTTGGAAAAGATGGCATATTTCATTATCATTTTGGTTAAGAGATTACTTATTTCTTCCTCTTTCTTACAAAAGCATTAAAATCCTTAACAATATAAAACATCTGATAGGAAAACGTGAGAACTATGCATATATTCTTGCAACTTTTGTTACTATGGGAATTTGTGGTATTTGGCATGGCCCTAAATGGACATTCCTTATTTGGGGATTAATACATGCTGTTTATTTAGTAATTTCATTCCTAACGAAGAGTTACAGAAAAAAATTCCTTAAAATGACTGGATTTAACAGTAAAAGTACATTTATGATTATTTTTAGGATGGTTTTTGTATTTACATTAATTTCATTATCATTTGTTTTCTTCAGAGCAAATACTGTAAATGAAGCTTTTCTTGTTATTAATAATTTGTTCATTAATAGTAGTTCAAATAATTCTGGTTTATTCTTTTATAATATAGACTTGTACATTTCGTTTGGAATGATTGCATTTTTGTTTTTAGTTGAATACATTCAGTATAAAAGAGATAATAATAAGTTTACCTATCAAATACATGATGTTTTAAATTTAGGGATGATTTTACTAGTGATAATTTTTATAGTTTATTTTGGTAAGTTTGGAGAAAGTGATTTTATTTATTTCAAGTTTTAATATGACAATAAAATTATTTAAAATATTTATTAGCATCTTAGGAGTCTTCTGCGTATCCATTTTCATTCTCGCTAGATTTGATAAAATCCCAATTTGGTTAGCAGATAAAGAATTAATTGAAGCAGACGAAACAGGTAAGTATGGAGATTTATTTTTTCTATGCAGAGTTGATTACTTTAAAACTGAGTTACCAAGACTGCAGGTACCTTTCAATATCACCAACAAAAAATCCGATATAAACGGGGCCGATATCCTGATATATGGTGACAGTTATTTCGCTGGCTCAAGAGTTTTGAAGACTTTCCCAGAATTAATACATGATTCATTAAATATAAAAGTATATTTTGAACAAGAAACTTTTCCTCTTAAATCATTACTAAAGAACAAATACGTCAAAAGTAAAAGTAGGGTTTTATTATACGAAGCAACAGAAAGGAGAATTCTGCAGGATTTTCGGAATGTTCATACATCATTTACTGATGAGAAACTTCTTTTAAGTGATATTTTCGACAATATAATACCATACAATCAAGAGATGAAATATTTATCTATTCTACAAAAAAGTATATTCACAAGTAGTATATATTCATCGATAATGAACTTTAGATTTAATACTTTGGGACTAATTTCAGACCTTACTCCATTATATTCTAAAGACCCTCCTTTTTTATTCTATTACCAGAACGTTAACAACAAGAATTCAAGTTTTTATTACAAATTTTCGGATGAAGAAATTATTACGGTTGCAAACAATATTTTTCAATTAAACGAAACTTTAAGAAATGATTTTAATATTGAACTTGTTTTCATGCCAATTCCCAGTTCATATACTATTAATAGTAAATATATAAACAATGATAAATACAACGGGCTTCTTCAAAGATTATATATTGAATTACAGAATAGGAACGTTAGTACTGTAAAATTATTGGAACGATTTTATAAATCAAACAAAATCTTATATTACCAAACAGACACACACTGGAATGATGATGGAATAAAAATTGCTTTTGAAGAATTAAAATTTGTTTTAAATAATCACTATTAAGCGGTATAATTGTTATCATTATGTGTTCGAGATTTGAGAATAAGGAAACGGGAGAATCGATATTCAAGAAGTTTGAGAAGGACTTCCTGATGCTGAATCTTGCTCAGAAGAATTTAAAGCAGATAAACATTGCCCCGAGCGATGATATTCTTGTAATTCAGAAAAACGATAAGCAGTTTGAGATAAAGTGTTTCACATGGGGTATTAAGTTTCCCGGGGAAAAGTCACCGCTGATATTCAACTCCCGAACGGAAACAATATCTGAAAAACCGTACTGGAAGAAACTGTTCAAATCAAACAGGTGCATTATTCCTGCTACTGCATTCTATGAGTGGCAGTCGTTTGGTTCAGGAAACAAGGCTATAAAGATACCGCAAAAGATATGGTTTGAAGCTATGCCGCTTTTCTTTATAGCGGGTATTTACGTCAAGATAGAAGATGGTATATTTGCATCATTAATCACATCAACGCCAAACTCAACGATTGCAAAGGTTCATAACAGGATGCCGGTAATTTTGAGTAAAGACGAGGGAATTGAGTTTCTAAAATCGGATGAAAACGAAGCTTTGAAATTTTGCAAACCACTTGTGGAAAGTATTCCTGTGAAGATTGAAACTGCTGAGGACATAGTTACCGATAAACAAAGAGAATTTCTTAAGGGAAAATAAAAAAGGGATATCGGATGATACCCCTTTTGTTATAACTGAACGAATATTTTTATTTCATTAATATCATTTTCTTCACGTCTGAGAAGCTGCCTGCCTCAATCTTGTAGTAATAAACTCCTGTTGAGAGTGAATTGGCATTAAATAATACGAAATGATTGCCCGGATCCTGTTTTTCATTTAGGAATGATGCTACCTGTTTTCC
>JBHELA010000256.1:0-6255 GCA_041859005.1 Ignavibacteria bacterium | reverse complement strand
TTGCTTTAAGTAAAATCAAAAAAGGAGATAATATGTTTAAACTTTTAGAACGTTCCATTTTTTTTGCTTTCATACTTACAGTTGCAGTTCTTTCGTTCAACGGCAGCTTCAACACCGAATCTACTAACAACTCCACTGTTCCTAATCCAAATTTGTTAGATACTATAATAATCCAAGCAAATCCCGGTCCTTCTAACAATGGAGGTTCTGCAAACTGGGCTGCGTTTTTCGACCTTATTGCAGGTTCGAGAGATGTCAGTGTCACACAAATGACAACTGCAAGCACAGCAGCAGCATCGGCAAGTTTCAGCGTCGAAGTATTTGTCCGTTCGGGAACAGCTCTTGGAGGTCCTGTGGGTTCAGGCTCGGGCAGCTCTTCAGATGGGTGGACTTCTCTTGGTATTGTTCCTGTCGTTCAAGGTCCTACAACAAGCGGTATTTCTCTCGTTTTTACACTCCCAACAATATCGGTAACTGCTTTTGATACGGTTGGAGTTGCACTAAAATTCATTGGGGTAGGTCCTCGTTATTTCGGTACTGGCTCACCGCCATACAGCACGTATGCAGATACAAATCTCACTTTAATAACAGGAGATGGCCGCTCGGCACCATTTACTCCAACTGGTAGCTGGTTTGCTTCTCGTGCACTAGTAGGCGAAATTCGTTACGTGATAAGTCCGGTATCGACAATCGGAAACGTTGGTAATGAAATTCCAAAGGGTTTTAAGCTTTCACGAAATTATCCAAACCCTTTTAATCCTGTTACAAAAATTCAATATTCAATTCCTGAGAATTCATATATTAATTTAATCGTATATGATTATTTAGGAAGAGAAATACAAACTTTATTCAAAGGGAACAGAGTAGCAGGTACTTATGAAGTTACATTCAATGGAACTTCTTTGTCAAGCGGTGTATATTATTACAAACTCACCACTGATAAGTTTACTGAAACAAAGAAAATGATATTATCGAAATAAAAGTTGATTGTATGGATTTAAAAAGCCGGAGGGTTTACCTCCGGCTTTTTATTATTTTGTAAGAACCCGATTATTTTATTTATTCTTTCTAATTCATCAGCGAATTCTCAAAGTCATAATCCATCTTGAAGTATCTTATTGCCTTGAAAACAGACTTGGCAATCTCTGTCTGTCCTTTTTCGGTCTTAAGGTACTCTTCGTCGGATTTGTTTGAAAGGTAACCGCATTCAACCAGGACTGATGGCATAGACGCACTCAGTAGTACCCAGAAACCCGCCTGATAAACTCCCCTGCTCGGCAGTTTACATCCTTTTATCATTTCTGTTTCTATAATATTTGCAAACCTGTTGCTGTATCTCAGGTATGTTTGCAGGTATATTGATGCAAGAATTTTTCTCTGCTCAATGTATGCTGAATCAGGCTTCTCTGATTTTGCAATAAAAACATTTTCATAGTACGTGATATCTTTAGCTTCATCTACTCTTGAAAGATCTAATACAAATATTTCGAATCCGCTCTTATCATTTTCTTCGTTCTTCTTTGCGTTGCAGTGTATACTCACAAATAAATTGCCGCCTTCAGTATTAGCTATGCTGCCTCGTTTTTTTAGTTCCACAAAATCATCGCTGTCTCTTGTCATAAGAACTTTTATGTCAGTGTATTCCTTGTTTAAATAGTCCCTTATCTTCTGTGTTATCGGCAATACAATGTTTCTTTCATAAACACCTGTAGTTCCGGTAGTTCCCGGGTCTTTGCCTCCGTGACCCGCATCAAGTATAACCGTGAATATCTTCTTATCGGTTTTTTCCTTTGGTACAGTTTTAGCAGATAATAAAAACACTATAGTCATTATGAAAGCAGTTACAGAAACAAGTATGTAATAGTATTTCTTCATGCAGTAATTTAAATAAATTTGTTCAAATATTCATCATAAATAAAAAAGTCCGAAACACTCTCATATTTCGGACTTCATTTGTAGCGGGAGCAGGACTTGAACCTGCGATTCGCCGCGGAGAATTATGTGCCCTCAGATAATAACTTTTTCAAATACTCTCTGCCAACACCCGTCTTCATCCATGTTTCACGTTTTCTGGCTTCGGAATATGTTTTATACTCTTCTTTATAAACCAGCCTCCATTCTGTTCCTCTCTTTGTCCAGCCTGCTAAATGGTTCCGATGTTGATACATCCTTTTCTCAAGGTCTGTAGTACTTCCAATATAAAGGAATCCTTCTATACTTTGTATGACATATACAAAATTCATGTTTACTATATAAGTTGTAAATAAAAAAGTCCGAAACACGAATGCATTCCGGACTTATATTAAAAGCTGGAGCAAAATTGAACCTAAGATTCGCCGTGGCAAATTTTGAGCCCTCAATACCCGAATTAAATTATTTTATCCGGTCTGCTCTTTTGTAGCGGGAGCAGGACTTGAACCTGCGACCTTCGGGTTATGAGCCCGACGAGCTACCAACTGCTCCATCCCGCGATATCTTTTAATATAGTCAGAATTTACATCATTTTCAATGTATATTTCTTCCCAGTAGCTTTTGAATTTTTATTATTCTGGATTTCTCGAACCTCTCTCTTTTTTCAGTGTTTTTATTGAATTTTAAAATATAAATTGATGTTAAAATAGTAATTTTATAAATTTAATCTGGAATTATGAAAATAGTAGTTTGTGTTTCTACCGTGCCTGATAGTACTACAAAGATTAAAGTCGGAGAAAACGCCAAATCAATCGATGAAACGGGTGTTACGTTTATTATTAATCCTTACGATGAATTCGCAGTCGAAGAAGCAGTTCAACTTAAAGAGAAAAATGGCGGCGAAGTTATTGCCGTTTCTTTCGGTACCGATAGAGCTAAAGAAGGCATAAAGAAGGCTTTTCAGATGGGCGCTGACAAAGGTATTCTCATAAAATCTGCCGGCAGTGATTTTGATTCGTTCACCGTTTCTAAGAATCTTGCGTCAGTTATTAAGGATATTAATCCGGATATCGTTCTCTTTGGAAAACAGTCAATCGATTTTGATGGAATTTTAGTCCCAAAAATGACAGCTGAGTTCTTAAATCTGCCTTCAGTCAACGTCGTTACTAAACTTGAAATTAATGATCAGGACGTTGTTATTGAACGTGAAATTGAAAACGGTAAGGAAATACTGAAAGCAAAATTGCCGGTCGTAATAGGAACTCAAAAAGGTCTTAATAATCCAAGATATCCAAACCTTAAAAGTATAATGGCTTCAAAGTCTAAGCCTATTGAAGAAAGAACTCCTGTTGATGAACCTTCAAAATCATCCGTAGCAGATATGAAACTTCCCGACGCAAAAGGCAGTGGGAAAATATTTACTGACGGAGCTGCTGACGTTCCCGAACTCGTCAGACTTTTAAGAGAAGAAGCAAAAGTAATTTAAACCTAAAAAGAAAATTTTAATTATGAGTAAAATTTTAGTATTCGCAGAAACTAAAGATAGTGTTTTTAAATCAAATGCCTTCGAAACAGTATCGGCTGGAAAACTGCTTTCGGAAAAGCTTAGCAAAGAATTTTCCGTTATAACGATTAACGATGCATCTGAGGATCAGATGAAAACTCTCGGTAAATTTGGTGTTTCGAAAGTTTATCAGCTTGGATTAGATGACCTCAATTCCAAAAGCGGAATTTCTGACATTAAATATTCGCACGGCTCTTTCGCAGCTGCAATAAGCAGTTTCGCAAAGAATAACGGTTATGATATTATCTTGTTTTCTGCTACTTCCCTCGGCAAGGAGATAGCACCTTCTGTAGCAGTTAAAACAAATTCTGCTATCGTTCCTGATTGCACTGAGTTTATTTTCGAAGGAAGCTCGATTTCGTTCAAAAGACCCGCGTACGCCGGTAAGTGCTATACATTCGTGAAACCAGAAGTAGAAAACGTTGTCGTTACTCTTAGACCGAACGTATTTAAAGCTCTTGAAAACAATGCTGATACTGTAATTGAAAAAATATCTCCGGATTCGCTCGGGATTACAGCAAGCGATTTTGGTGCATACGTTTCTGATGTCTCTGTAGCCGGAGGCAAGCTTGATGTTGCTGAAGCTGATATAATAGTCTCAGGCGGAAGAGGTCTCAGAGGTCCTGAAAATTTCAATCTTATTGAAGACCTTGCTGCAGTTCTTGGAGCCGCCACAGGTGCTTCTCGTGCAGTCGTCGATGCTGGATGGAGACCGCATGGCGATCAGGTTGGACAAACCGGTAAAACTGTCTCCCCAAGTCTTTACATTGCTTGCGGTATTAGCGGTGCAATTCAGCATCTGGCTGGTATGTCGTCTTCTAAATTCATCGTCGCTATAAACAAAGATAAGGACGCTCCAATCTTTCAGGTTGCAGATTACGGTATTGTCGGCGATGTTTTTGAAGTTCTGCCTGTTTTGACAGAGGAAATTAAAAAACTAAAAGGCTGAGTTAATTCGTTATACACGATGTGCCTTTATATTGATTTCGTTTAGTTCTAATTTTAAACAGAAATATGAAACATTTTTGGTGTTTTGTGTGTAATAATATAAAAGAAGGTTTGTAAATAATGAATTATAATGATTTAATAAAAGTAGAACTTGCAGGTATTCCGGTTTCTTCTGCTATTAGCGGTGGAGGTTATGCTCTCTTGCTTAAAGAAGTTGAAGGCGAAAGACGCATTCCGATTATTATTGGTCATTTTGAAGCTCAGGCGATTGCTTTTGAACTCGAAGATATAAAACCTCCGCGTCCTCTTACTCATGAACTTATTAAAAACTTGTTAGATGCCCTGTCTTACAGCATCGAAAGCGTTATTATAAGCGAACTTCGTGATTCTACTTTCTTCGCAAAACTTGTTCTGGATTCTGAAGAAATCGAACCTCTGGATTCCAGACCATCAGATGCAATTGCACTAGCACTGAAATTTAACGCTCCTATTTACGTTGCAAAAGATGTTATGGATGAAATTGGGTTCATACCTAAAATAAATATCAATAATGAGGAAGTTGACTTGAATGATATAGATTCAGAAGAATTATTAGATGACGAAGAAAATATTACTGATGATAATCGGAAAGATTACAAAACTGCAACAAAGGAGGAAAAACTAAAAAAACTCCAGCACGACCTTGAAAATGCTGTCAATGATGAAGATTATGAAAGAGCCGCTGAGCTCAGAGACCAGATTAAAAAAATTGAAATTTCTAATTTAAACTAATAATATGAAGCTAAAATTAATTCTCTCATCTCTCATCCTCTTAGTTTTATTTTACAACGGGTATTCACAAAACAGTTTAAACAATCTCGAAGCAACAGACGGGAAAGGCTTGGTACCAAACTCATTCAGGACAATACCCGCAGCTTCAAAGATTGCTCTTGGCGGCGGACTTGGACCCGCATTTATAGTCGAGGGCAGTTCAGGTCTTACTTTTAATTTTTTTGCCGAAATTAAAACAGAGAGTTTTTCTCTTCTGCCTCAGGTAAACTATTGGAAAGCTGGTGACCAGAATAATTTTGAAGTCGCTGGTCTCTTGCGCCTTAAGTTTAAAACCCCGACAGTTATTCCGTATGTCGATGGAGGCATTGGCGTAAACTTTTTAACCCAGAAAATTCTCGGTGTTTCTGAAAACCTGACAAAAGTTGGTCTTGACCTCGGTGGCGGTGTAGAATTTCCCGGAATAGGTCCTACTTTTTCGCTTTATGTTGACGGGAAATATAAAATTATAATCAGCGACCCAAATATCAGCGGATATTTCCTGACAGGCGGCATTAAATTCGATATGTAATCTCAATAATTTAATTGTTATTTTTAAGGGGACATAAGTCCCCTTTTTATTTTAAGTATGAATAATCTACTCATTGACATAGGCAACTCAAGGATGAAATGCTCACTATCAGTTAATGGAAAAATGAGCAGATTCCACTCCATCTTGTACGATAAAAGAAAATTCCGTAAACAATTCCAATCTGTTTTATTCCATTACAAAGATAAGTTCAATGAGTTATTCGTTTCTTCCCTTGACAGGAAATATAATTCTGTAATTGAATCTCTTTCATTAAAATGTAAAATTAATTTTATTTCCTCTGAATCTTCATTACCCCTGAAAATTGATTATGCAAAAACACTTGGCAGTGATAGGATTTGCTCTGCAGTAGGAGCTTTAAAGAAATTCAGTAAACACATAAATATTCTTGTTATAGATTTGGGCACAGCAACCACTTTTAATATAATATCTAACGGCATTTACAAAGGAGGAATGATTTCTGCAGGTTTGAATA
>JBHELA010000425.1:0-2695 GCA_041859005.1 Ignavibacteria bacterium | reverse complement strand
TTTTCAATTTTGACTTCCATTTTATTCTCCTGTTTAGTTTTAGAAAATTGAGAAATAAAGGTAATATAATCAAGATAATATTTCAATTATGGATTTTAAAGAGCATAAACATATATCAAATAAAAATTGCTTTTTATTATTACATCCTTCTATCCTTCCCCAAATAATTCCTCACAAACTCACTCATCTGTTGCCCTTCAACATGAAAACTAAACTCCTCGAAGCCATACCTCAAAAAAGGGGTAAGTTCTTTTTATTAAACACATAGTGAATATCATCACCATTCATCTTGATATATCTCTGTGGGACATTTGAAAATGTTTTATTGTAAAACGCAGGTGGCGAGTGTGTTTTCGGGCTACCAATATACAATCCTCCAACGCGGAAGGGGTGTTTTTACCCTGTCACTTTATTAAAATGTAACTAATTATTTTAATAAAACCAACTTTCTTGTTTCAACAAAATCACCCGCTCTCAACTGATAAAAATATACTCCGCTTGGCAATTGGTAATTTGAAAATTGAGATGCGGAAAATGGTACTTCGTATATACCGGGAAGTAGTTTCTCATTCACGAGTGTTGCCACTTCTTTGCCAAGGATATCGAATATTTTCAGAGTCACGAATCTTGAATCTTTAATCTGAATTTTTATAATTGTTCTTGGATTAAACGGGTTTGGGTAGTTTTGGAATAGCATATAATTCGAAGGTATTTTCGAACTTATTTGTCTTACCTCCATAAAGCCTCCGCCGTTTGTTGTTCTTATTATCAGTCCAGGTGTTCCAAAACATAATCCCGTAGTGGCATCAAGGAACCGAATAAAATCAAATCTTGTATTTTTAAAAACGGAACAACTCTGATTCCAGTTCAGTCCTCCGTTTATTGTCTTATATATTTTTGGACTTGTATTAGCATAATAATTATGTTTTATAAAATACCCTGTGTTTTCGTTTATAAAATTCATATCAAATCCGTTCATAGTCGAATCAAGAAGAACACAATTAAAGTTTGCTCCACCGTTTGTAGTTAAAAACAATCCGGAATTACCAAATAAAAACCCGTTTGATGAATTTATAAAATGAAATTTACTAAAATCATTGATTGATGTAATGTCTTGCCAGTTTAATCCTCCATTGGTGGTTTTTTTCAATGTATTTGGATAGCTCTGACCACAGGCATATCCTGTATTTATATCGGTAAAACATAAATAATAAAGGTTCACAGAATTTGTATATTGAGTTTCCTGCCAGGTGGTTCCGCCGTTTGTAGTTCTCTCAAGAAACATAGTGCTGGTATTTGGATAAGGAAAATTAAATGCAACTGTAATCACAAATCCTGTATTCTCATTTATAAAACTAAAAACTGGACTATTCCTATTCGCTCCATAATTCATTCTTGTCCAGTTTTGGCCGCCATTTGTAGTTTTATAAAGTGAATCTCTAGAAAGATATCCCGTGTTTGAGTTGAAAAACTTTACAAAACTTTTCGTTATGTTCGGATTATATGAATATGGAATAGAATCCACTTTCCAGCTTAAACCGCCGTTCGTAGTTTTTAAGTAGCTATTATTACAAACAGCAAAACCTACGCTTGAATTTGGAAATGAAATATCAAAAAATCCTTCTTTGCTTACGGAATTACTAATCCAGTTAATTCCGCAGTTGGTAGTTCTGATAACGCATCCTCCCTGCCCGCCTGTAATTAAATTATTTGCATCCCAGCAATCAAGTGTATATAAATCAGTAAATCCTATAGGAGATGTTAGCTGCCAGTTAATTCCTCCGTTAGTAGTTTTAGAAATACCAACCCCGTTATTTGGGAGACCACCGCCAACAACGAATCCGGTTTGAGAATTAATAAACTTTGAATCTTGTGTCCAGTGGGAGAAATTACTGAGTGACGTATTCCAGTTGATACCTAAGTTCACTGTTTTCATTATATAATTTTCACAAATAATATATCCTGTATCATTTATAAATTGAATTGAACAAGTTCTCCATGGAGTTCTTTCATATGTCCAGTTTTGACCGCCGTTCGTTGTTTTATATATTCTACCCCAGTAACCCTGATATTGACTAAACGTATAGCCTGAAATAAAACCTGTATTCAAATCTTTAAAATAAATATTACCAAAAGGAAATAATGAATCACTTGTCACAACAAGCGAATCCCAGCTTATACCGCTGTTTGTTGTTCTGTAATAATTTGAACTCATGCAGATGTATCCGGTGTAACTATTTAAAAATTGAATTGACACAGGAGACGAATAGTTATTAAACGTAGTTGCTACATACCAATTATAACCCCCATTGCTTGTTTTCATCAATAGGTTAGTGTTATTTTTTCTTGATGTTACAATACCTTTGTTTGCATCGGAAAACCAGAGATAGCCAAATGTTGCAGAGGAATCATAATACAAATTAAACCAGCTAATACCTCTATCTGTGGATTTCATAATCAATCCGTATTCTTGTGTCATGTAAATTGTGTTCGCATCGGCATATTTTAATCTTGCGACTAAATTAGCATTTGTAGTTGGATTTACCCAAACCCACTGGCTCATACAATTATCAATGTTCATCATAAAATTTGCAATTAATAAAACCAGAATTATTTTTTTCATAATCTGTTGTTAATATTATTTACTATACGGACATTTGTCCTATCGCTAATTTTAGTGTTTTTTCGGATTTAA
>JBHELA010000279.1:0-6502 GCA_041859005.1 Ignavibacteria bacterium | reverse complement strand
CGGTATCTGAACCTGTATCCTGTTATTGAGCTGTATTGAATCAGCAAGCTCACCCTTAAACAGAATTATCCCGTCAAACCCAAACCCACTGTCAAGTATTAAGTCCAGAGTCCTCGAGCCTCCTATATTCACAGGCACAAGCACTTTATTATTGACAAGTTTGAAAGGTATTGTGTGATTTTTGATGCATCCGTTTGCCATTAAAAATTGCAGTGGAAATAGTAACAGAATTAATAATCTAAGAATCATTTTTTCCTCCTGTCTTATAATTACGATTCACTCATGCAAATCCCGCATAAGTCTATTAATAATACGCCCCTTCATACGAAAAGTTAACACCTGAATCGGGAATTTAATCAAGATAGTCATAAAACACACCGGCATAAATGGGGTAGTGCTGTAAAAACAAAACGGGAGGGTTATCCCTCCCGTTTTGTGAAAATTTACTTCACGAATTCCTACTTCGTTAAAACCATACTCTTTGTTTCCGTGAATTTACCCGAAATAAGTTTGTAAAAATACACTCCGCTGTTTAACATACTCCCGTCAAACGTCACTTCATACGTTCCCGCCTGTAATCTATCGTTCACCAGCGTCTGTACCTCACGACCCTGTACGTCATAAACTATCAACAATACATTACTGACAACCGGCAACTGACAACGGATAACGGTTCTTGGATTGAACGGGTTCGGATAGTTCTGTTCCAGCCGAAACCCATCAGGCACGTTCTCTCCGGTTTTTATTATTCCCACAGGTTTAAACCTGTCTATTACTTTAGAATCAACCCAGTATGCATTGTATGCCAGGTCACCCGTTTTCGCAGAATTAAAAAACATATACTTCCCGTCAGGAGTTACCCAAGGGAATGAATCTTCGCTCGTGCCGTTTATTCTGTTGCCCATATTCTGCGCCTGTGTCCATGTACCGTCTGTCTTTTTGAATGAAATATAAACGTCGTGTAAACCGTAGCTTCCTGTTCTGTTCGACCCGAACATAATATATTTTTCATCAGGTGATATGTAAGGCGATATTTCGTTTGAAGCAGTATTAATCTGGTTCGGAAGCCTTTCAAACGTTGAATACTGTCCGTTATTTATTCTTGAAAGATATAAATCAGCTCCGTTTGCCTGTGTATAAAGAGAAAAGTAAATAGTGCTGTCCTGAGTCATTGCAAAGTCCCAGCCCGGACTTCCCGGCATTGACTGGTATGTCATATTCAGCATCGTTGGCTGCGACCAGCTGTTGCCGGTCCTTGTAACAAAATAGTATCTCATTGCACCCGTCCTGTAAGAAGAAAAATAAAGCCTGTTGCCGTCAGGTGAGTAAACGGGAGAGTTATCTATGGAGTCACTCGCAAAGCTTGGTTGTGCCGGCATAGTCCATACTCCGTTAACATCCTTCATGAAATACATTTTTGCGTTTCCAGACGGAAGATTGAAATGATACTTCACGAAAAACATTTCTTTCCCGTCAGGTGAAAACTTTGGCGAACCGTGCCAGCCCCAGCTACCGTTTGTAATCAGATAAGACGGACCGAATCTTATCGGTATTGTGTCCGGCGGATTCTGTCCCAGATAGGGGAGACTGTCAAGTTTTATATTAATAGGATTATTGTTGGAAAGAATATCTGACTTGGAACTTGTAAACAAGAATAAATAAACTATCAAAATGACCGAAGATGTAATAAACTTTATCATTACTTGCTCCTTTAAATTTGATTGATTCCAATATCAATACGTAAAGAAGTTTGTAAAGTTCAGTGAATAAATTATACCGGTAATTTTCTTCTTTGAAATATCAGGAATAAAAGTGCGGCTGATATGCAAACGATACCTGTGAGTATCCCTGTTTCGGAAACAATATATGCGGCGAAACCCTTATGAACTGTCATCTCCCAGAACATTCCCATCAGTATTATATTTCCGCTTGAGTGCAAAACAACTCCGGTCCACAAACTCTTCGATTTTTCAATCAGCATAGTTCTCATAAAAGAATATCCTGTTATAACAAGCGTAAAACCCGGCAAAGCTACCCACAGCGGAGTTCCCTGACCGTAGAAACCTCCGAAGATAGCTGGAAAATGCCAAACTGCCCAGAATAAACCGACAATCAAAGAAGTAACAGGCACTGAAAATATTTTTAAAAGCTTAGGTGTCAAAAATCCGCTCCACCCGAGTTCTTCTCCGAATACAGGCAGGCATGTAAGTAAAAATCCCAGCGTCATCTTTGAAAGCATGCCAATGATGAATGGAACCGGCAGCTCAAATCCCAGCATCTTAGCCCATTTGTATTTTATAACTTCTTGAGTTGTGAATTCAGTTAAACCCGTAAGCCATACTATTCCATAAGCTATAAGTGATACAGCAAGAGGAAATAAATAAGCATATCCCAGATATTTTATCTTACCGGGTTTCCATCCGTAATTACTGATTTTATCTTTATGTACTAAAGATGTTATTATTGCCGAAATCCCGGGCGTACACATCATTAATAATATTACAGCAACATTATCTTCTCCGCCGTTAAACATCCAGATAAAAACCCCTGTGGATATAAGAATTATTATCCCGAAGAAAGTCATAAGCTGTCTGGAGATATCTTTTCGTTCTTCCATAAAATAAGTATTATTACGTTTATTAAAGAAAACTTATCAATGTGTGTATATTTCTTAAGACGTTTAATTCATTATTTGGTTTCAATAAAACAAAATGCGGGATTAAAAACCCCGCATTATAATTTTCATTAATAATATTTGTCAGCAAATTATTTTATTAAAACCATACGCTTCACATCCGAAAATTCTCCAGATTCTATTCTGTAAAAATACACACCGCTCGTCAGTCCTGAACCGTTGAATTCTGCCGTGTACGTTCCTGCCTGCTTTACTTCATTCACAAGCGTGCTTACTTCTCTTCCGAGTATATCATAAATCTTCAGTGCTACATGCCCTTGCTTTGGCAATGCAAACCTGATTTTCGTGTATGGATTATACGGGTTGGGATAGTTTTGTATTAGCTCATATTTATCAGGCACAGTTTCTGACTCCAAAATTACAGGAACCGTATTCTCATACGCAATTGTCAATCCCCAACTCACTAACGTTCCCGTAACTACAGGGTCTGAGTCATACACCGTAAGCATCCAGACACCCTGCATATCAATATTCTTGAATCTCGAAAGTGTGTCTCTTCCCCTGAAGTATCCCGTGTATGGAGCAGTGCCCTGACTAATTGCCAGAACTGCTGTATCAGTAATATTTGTGTTTATGAAATTCGAGCCGCTGCATATGTTACTTACAATTAAAGATAAAAACACTTCACTTCCTTTTCTTAAAACAACCATCACCTCTGAATTATTAGGATGGTTAATATTCAAAGTGACCCGTACGTCGTTTATTTTGCCCCCTTGTCCTATATAAATACTGTCACGTACAAAAGAACCCGCGGGTATTACTTTCGGCACTGTTGTCGAAACATATGTATTCGATTTTAAAACGTAATATACATGTGCCGTATCAGGCGGCGTGCTGCCCGGCGGATTTACTCCGCTGCCTCCGATAGGTGATGTGACTGTTAATCCTCCTGACGAGTCCTGCGCTGCTATATAATAAGAAACTTTTGTTCCTGTTGTTTGCCCGGGTATCATGAACTTGTATTTTCTTCCGCTAACTTCATAAGCATTAATCCAGTTATATTGTCCGTTGTTTATTTTATAGTATAATCTTGGTGAATTTATGCTGGATGCAGTCGGAAAGGGCATTAGTATCTCCGTGCTTGCTGTCCTGCCTGTTTGCTCAAAGCTTGAAGAAAGAGGGGTATGCTGTATCTCACTGTAATAGCCTGTTGCAAGACTTAAAAAAGTGACAATGTTTGCTTTGGCCATTTTCTCGAACATAGCTTGCGTAAGATTAAACCACCTGTCTGTTATGCTGTGATAGTGAGGAGTTAATTCCGCTATAAACTCCGAAGTAGTAATTGCCTTGAACCCTCTGTACCAGAATGTATTATGGTCAGAACCGGCACTGGTACTTCTGTATGGTAATAAGTTTAGCTGATAAGTGGATATTGCCGAAAGAAAAATATTATATAATATTATAGAATTATCATTTGAAACAACTGTTACCTTGTTGTCTCCGTTTCCGTCGTATCCAAGCATCTCGCAGTTTAAAACTCCTTTAAGACTGTCGCCCCTTATCTTTGCGCTGTCTGCATAAATGTAACTTCCCGTACCGGATACTTCTTCATTGTTGAAAGCGACAAAAGCTATGCTGTAGTCTGTGTTAAATCCCTGAATCAGCCGCGCGAGTTCAAGCATAACACATATACCTGTTCCGTTATCGTCAGCGCCGTAAATCGTATCAATAGTTGAATTATATACAATATTATCAAAATGTGCTCCAACCAAAAAATACTGGTTCGGATATTTTGTGCCTGTCTTCCAGCCAATGACGTTCATTATTAAAGTATCAATCATTTGATATCTCGTCGTTAAACCAAATGATTCAAACCTTTCGCGTATATACTGTGCGGCAAGTTTATTTCCTTGTGTCATTGCATACCTTGTTACAATCCTTCGGGGTACGCCGTTTATGTTTGCTAAAGTATCACCCGTGATTTCCTTGTTGAATTTGATTAATTGCTGTATCGAAACAAGATTCTTTATGGAATCAATCTTATGATTATACACTACCTGTGAACCCACGTTGTGCACTAATCCCAAAATAAGCAAAACTGATATTAAAAATATCTTTTTCATAAAAGAGGTTTCTCTAAAATACAGAACATTTGCAATAAAATACATAATAAAACCCTTGCCGAACCCTGTCTCAATCCTCCCCGGCTTCAAACACTAAACATTTTTATCAGAAACACTTTTTTGCCTTCAGATATTTAAAATCAGTTTTCCGTAGTGTTTTATTTAATTTCACATCAGTTCTTTCTTTTCTTCTCCTTGGTTCCCCCTTAACTTCAAAGTGCGCACAAAGTGCGCTAAAAGTGCGCATAAAGTGCGCATATTTATGTATTAATATTGTGTTAGAAAGGTATATTTGTTGTCTGGAAATTGGAAAAAAGGCACTATACAATGCTTTTATCCATACCATTACTTAAGATGAAATAGGGGAGTTATTCTTCAAATATTAAAGAAGTGTCTCATGATTTGCTGTAAAATATTTTATGTCTGAGAATAATACATTTATTATCTCTGCTTACCTTCTGCAGGCCATACTTTAGAAAGGTATGCTCGGTGATAATCTCTGTACAGCTCTGTATTAATAATCTTATCTATGTTTGTAACTCTGGCTACGCCGTGGTCTCCGCGACCTCTGCTGTAAAAGTATTTCTTTGTTTACAGTGTCTGCTGCGCAGTATCATTTGATAATTACAAGCCTTTTTGTACCGGCTAATTTATTATCCGTAAACATCGAATAGAAATACACTCCGCTGCTTAGAGTCGAACCGTTAAATGTTACTGAATAAGCTCCGGGATTAAGTGATTCGTTAACTAATGTTTGCACCTCTCGTCCCGTAACATCAAAAACTTTAATTGCCACGTTACCTGCCCTGGAAACATCAAAACTTATTCTTGTCACAGGATTAAACGGATTAGGATAATTCTGATTCAGTCTTGTGGTAACAGGTATATTCTCCGAAACTGTGTTTATTCCGGTCGTGAATAAATTAGCATTCTTAAAAATGTAAGAGTCTAAAAGTGTTACTGCGTATAAAATGCCGTTTGATGCTAAATATGAACCGCTGATGTCGCTTATGCTCGATTGTAAAAATTTCTGCGTCCATGTTATGCCACCGTTCGATGTGTAATATCCTGTTCCATACGTTCCCATTACGATACACTCATTTGAATTCTTAACTTCGACAGTATAATTAGTTATTATTGTCGTGGATGAATAACTTACATTCGACCATGGTGTCGCTCCTCCGTTAGTAGTCCTGTAAACTCTGTTATTCGAACCGACGCAGTATCCCGTTTGTGAATTTATCATTTTAATATCAAATAAAGCACCCGCAAGATAACCATCCCCTAATAAAGTTGAATCCCATACTGCACCGCCGTTAGTGGTTTTCCATGCTCTCGGCCTGCTGCTCAGAATCCATCCGTTGTTCTCATCCAGCATACATGCACTGTATATTGTATTGCCCGTCGTAGTTGCATTTATCTTTTGCTTTGTCCAGGTGGCTCCCGAATTCGTTGTTTTATAAATTGTCGAATCATTACCCGCAGTATATCTCGAAAATATCCATCCTGTTTGAGCATTTACAAAATCAACTTTCTGTAATATCAGACTTGCCGGCATATTCAGAATTACGAGTGAATCCCAGTTTATTCCTCCGTTTGTTGTTCTGTAAACCGCTGACCTGCTCCCGCAAATATATCCCGTATTGTCATCTATCATATCAATACTGTAAAACTCGGCATTCGATGTTACTGATGGTGATACTACCACCCAGTTATTGCCTGAATTTGTTGACCTTAATATTTG